>CAMNNG010000012.1 GCA_946545145.1 uncultured Bacillota bacterium | reverse complement strand
GGCGAGAGGCTGAGAGCTTTGATGAGGGCTCCCGTGCCCATGACCGGAGCGAACACCGCCATCCTGAGGAGGAAGACGGTCGTCTGCTGCAGGTTCTGCACGTCGTTCGTCGAGCGGGTGATGAGGCTGGCTGTCGAGAACTGGCTGTACTCCTTCGCCGAGTAAGTCATGACGCGGCGGAAGAGAGAGCTCCTGATATCGCGGGCCGAACCTGCGGCGACCCTTGCCGCGATGAGGTTCCCCGTGATGGCGCAGGCCACTGCGAGGAAGGAGACCAGGACCATCCTCAGCCCCAGCGAATAGATATATGGTATATCGCCCTTGACGACGCCGTTGTTGATGATGTCCGACATGTATGACGGCAGCATAAGCTCGCTCATCGCCTGTCCGAAGAGGAACATGACGACCAGCAGCATCATAGGCACATACGGTTTGTATTTTCCAAGTACTTCTTTCATATCAAAAGTATTCTAATGAGAAGGGGTAGCAAAGTCAATCAATATATATGCTATACTTGATACATGAGATTATTCATAGCGATAAGACTGAATGAGGAAATGGAAAACGCTCTTCTGGACATGCAGGACGGCATGAGATGGAAGGGCGTGCGAGGCAATTACACAAAGCCGGAGAACCTCCATCTGACGCTCACGTTCATAGGGGAGTACTCCGACCCTTACCATGTCAAAGATGTGATAGAAAGCGTCGGCTTCGAGCCGTTCAGCATAAGGCTGGACGGTGCCGGCTCGTTCAGAGGCCTGTGGTGGGCCGGAGTGAAAGCCGGGCAGGAAGCGGAAGAACAGGAAGCGGCCGGTCGTGAAGCAGCCGGAGCGAAAGCAAAAGGCAGACGCGAAGCGGTCGATCCGCTCGCGATGCTGGTCAGGAGACTGAGGCATGCGCTTTCCGACGAGGGGATACCCTTCGACAGGAAGAAGTTCTCTCCCCACATCACCCTCGTGAGGAGACCTGATCCTGATGATATCGCGCCTCCGCCGCCGAAGAACTGCTCGATGATAGTCGATCACATCAGCCTGATGAGATCAGAGCGCGGAAAGCACGGCATGATCTATACGGAGCTTTGAGCATAGCAACTTACATTTTTCACAATTGCTTAACAATACGGCGTCGCTGTTGTGGTATAATCTTGCAGTACCCGCGGGGACGCGCAGGCGCGGAGCGGGTGCGCATCAATATTGAAAAAGAGGAATTGAAATGAACTTTCTTTACAGGATATCGGAATTCATGAGAGGCAGGAGAGGCTGGGACCAGTTCGGTCTGTTCCTTATGATCGCTTCTTTCATCATAGAGATCGCCGGCAATCTTCTCAGGATGAGGATCGTCTACTACATCGGACTGGCGCTGTTCTTCTACTGCGTCTTCAGGATATTCTCGAGGAACCTCTACAAGAGAGAGCGCGAGAATATGAAGTATCTGCAGACGATGTACAAGATCAAGAACTGGCGCACGATCAGGCAGCAGAAAAAGAGCGGCACATATACGTATGACGAGAGCGAGAGGCAGCGCAACGGCAGAGGCGGCAGCACAGTATACGCTTACTACTACTGCCCTTCATGCAAACAGCAGGTCAGGATCCCGGCGGGCAAAGGCAGGGTGAACGTCACATGCCCAAGATGCGGGGAGAAATTCGAGGCTCATTCCTGAGCCCAAAGCTGCAGACGTCAACTGTGTACATTGAGTGAGACTTTTGCGCCTACTGTCAATAGGCGCTTTTTTGTGGTATAATAACAAGTCGAATCTGTCCGGAGAATGACATCTGAGTTTCGACCGGAATCAAGACTGGAAAGTAAGGCTAGAAATGGTACAGCAAAAGACAGATAGATACAAAGGCGCAGATACAGGCGATTCATATAGATCGGAAGGAAACATGATACAACTTCGAAATGTATCGAAATTCTATTACAGCAAGGGGATGATCTCCAGCGGCATCACCAAAGTCAATCTCGATTTTGACATTGGTGAGTTTGTTGTTATCACCGGTGAGTCGGGAAGCGGAAAGTCGACGCTTCTCAACGTCATATCCGGTCTTGACACATATGAAGAGGGCGAGATGCTCATCGAGGGCCGCGAGACCAGCCACTATTCGGGTGCGGATTTTGAAGAGTACCGCAAGAAATACATCGGGAACATCTTCCAGAACTTCAACCTCATCAACAGCTACACCGTTTATCAGAACATAGAGCTCATACTCCTGATCAACGGCGTCAGCGAGGCTGTGATCAAGGAGAAGGTCCCCGACATCATAGAAAAGGTCGGCCTCACGGAGCACATGAACCAGAAAGTCTCACGTCTTTCGGGCGGACAGCGTCAGCGCGTCTCGATAGCGAGAGCTCTTGCGAAGGATACTTCGATCATCGTAGCAGACGAGCCGACGGGCAACCTCGACAGCGCCAGCGCTGAAGAGATCATCAGCCTCCTGGCGGATATAGCGAAGGACAAGCTGGTAGTAGTCGTAACACACAACTTCGATCAGTTCGAGAAATACGCGACGCGCGTCGTCAGGATGAACGACGGCAGGGTCATCGAGGACAAGGTGGTATCCAGAAGGAACCTCGACGGCATGACGGGCGGCCCGGTCACGGGAAAACTCACGAACAGCAGCAAGATAAAACTCGGCGTCAGGAACACGTTCAACATCATACCGAAGTTCCTGCTGCTCCTTATAGTATTCCTGTTCGTAACGCTTTCGGTCTCCGGAGTATATACGAACTACAAGGAATCGCAGTCGGCGTCGAACGAGTTCGGATACAACAACT
Organism: uncultured Bacillota bacterium; assembly: GCA_946545145.1. Lineage (GTDB taxonomy): Bacteria > Bacillota > Clostridia > Peptostreptococcales > Anaerovoracaceae > UBA3738. The sequence continues at coordinate 14,662 of CAMNNG010000012.1, read as the reverse complement.
TCTTCCAGAACTACAGCGACGACCGGATCATAGTCAAGAACAGAGACTCGTCCGTCATCACGGATGAGACCCTCACAAAACTCAGAGAGCTGGACGGTGTCAAGACTCTCGTCAAGGACGACGTCATGCTCGACAAGACAGTGAACATAGAGAATGAATACCTCAGCTTCTACGGCAACGTCTACCCGATAGAATCCCTCACCAGGGAGATCGAAGACGGAGCTCTGCCGAGCAAGGACTCCGAAGCCGTCATCCTGACCGACCCCGAGATGGGCGAGATCATGGGCGAGCCGGAGGACGTTATCGGAAGAAAGAGCGACCTTTATCTCGAAGAGACGGGCAGCAAGCTCACCGACATCAAGATCAGCGGCATAGCTTACATCAACTCGGAGGATGAAGACGTCTACGAGCCTTCGAAGCTCTATCTGACGGAAGGCAAGATGGAAGAGCTGAGAGCTTACGCTTACATGGCGGCGAGCGAGGTCAAGATCGAGGCCGGAAGCAAAGACATCAAGTCGGAGGCTGAGTACGCTTCCTACAGGCTGATACCGCTCGACGGTCTGGCAAAGGGCTCGGCCATCGTGCCTGAGGAGTTCAACGACTACTACTCCGACGGAAAGGCTGCAGGAAAGTACATCAATATCAGCGTCGAGAACATGTACTTCACGAGCAAGGCCCGCCTCAAGAACCAGTCGGACTTCAACGAAAAGACATATTCCAAGTACATCGGAATGGACACATATGAAGAGCACATGACGGACATCTTCGTCAGTCCGAAGGACTACGAGGATCTCTTCGACAAGGGAACGTATCAGGTCAGCATCTATGCCAGGAACAGCCACGAGGTCGATACGGTTGCGGCCCAGCTGAAGGACATGAAGATGCAGTACCTGCCGCTCAAGGACGCAGTATCAAATGACTTCGACGTCGAGGGTATAACGGGCATCGTTCAGGTGCCGTTCATGGTGCTCCTCGTTGTTGTCGTGTTCTTCATCGCTTACTTCGTCGTAAGGCTGATACTCAAGTCCAGGGACACATACTTCGCGATAGTCCGTATGCTCGGCATGTCGAAAAAGGACATCAAGAGGATACTCGACATAGAGATGCTGGTGGTCGTCAGCATCGCGTATCTGATATTCCTCATCGCGGTGCTGCTGATATCGCATGAGATCATCAACATCGAATACATCAGATATCTGACTGAATACATGAGCTTCAAGGGATACGTGCTTCTGTATCTCGTGCTGCTCGTCATGTCGTATCTGATCAGCGGCCGCGCCGCGCGCAAACTGTTCGCGGCTTCGGCGATGCAGGCTTACAGAGGGGAGGTGTGATGATGATAAAGCTTGAAGGAGTCAACAAGTATTTCAACAAGGGCAAGCGGAATGAGATCCACGTCATCAAGAACACCACTCTCGAATTCGAGAAGACCGGCCTGGTCGCTCTGCTCGGACCGAGCGGATGCGGCAAGACGACGCTCCTCAACGTCATCGGCGGACTCGACAAGGTCCAGGGCGGAAAGGTCTTCATAGACGGAGAGCAGATAACGGGAAGATCATCATCGAAGATAGATGAGATCAGGAGCCGCAACATCGGATACATCTTCCAGAACTACAACCTCGTAGACAATATGACTGTCTTCGAGAACGTGGCGATGGTGCTCAGGATGAACGACGTCAAGAGCAAGACGGAGATCAGAGAGAAGGTCAACTACGCTCTTGAGATGGTCGGAATGTACCGCTACCGCAACAGATACGCCGACATGCTCTCGGGCGGCGAGCGCCAGAGGGTCGGCATAGCGAGGGCCATCGTCAAGGATCCGGCCATCATCATCGCGGACGAGCCGACAGGAAACCTCGACAGCAGGAACACCATCGAGGTCATGAACATCATCCGTTCGATCTCGAGAAAGCGCCTCGTCATACTCGTAACGCATGAAGAGGAGCTCGCGAACTTCTACGCCGGAAGGATCATCCGGCTGAGGGACGGCGAGGTCATTTCCGATGAGGAAAACGAAAAGGCCGAGGCCCTCGACTACAGGATAGACAACAAGATATACCTCAAGGATCTCGCAAGGCAGACCGACCACTCCGACGAAAAGGACGACATAATGGTCTACAGCGATTCCGACAAGAAGGTGAAGATAGACATAGTCGTCAAGGACGGCAACATATATATACGGAGCGATGAGAGACGGAGGATAGAGGTCGTAGATGATGCTTCCAGCATCGACCTGATAGACGACCACTATCACGGCATCACCCAGGAGGACTTCCTGAACCAGCGCTTCGAGACCAGAAAGCTCGCGCCGAGGAAAAAGCCGCGCTACACATCGATCATCGGATGGAAGCAGATGATCCGCGACGGCTTCAGGAAGGTGTCGGAGTACAAGCCGATCAAGAAGATCATACTTGTGGGATTCTTCTTCTCGGCCCTGTTCATCATATTCGCCCTCAGCAACATAGCGGGCGTCATGAATATAGAAGACAAGGACTTCACGGAGGTCAACAAGGATTATCTGAAGATAAGCGAAAAGAAGATCAATCCGAAGACATACACCGAATATGAGGACTTCGAGTCCGTCGGCTACGTGCTGCCGGGAAATTCGCAGCTCAACCTGCAGCTTCCCTACGACAGCTATCTGCAGACGGCGAACGCCAGCGGCGTTCTTACGGGTTCGCTTACGAGCATAGCGAACATTACGGATGACGACATACTCTACGGCAGGATGCCGAAGAACAAGAAGGAGATCGTCGTCGACAAGCTCGTGCTCGACAGGATGGCGAAGGAAGGAACCGCCGCCCAGGCCGGCATGACGGGAACGAAGTCGTTCCTCGGAAAACTAGTCAAGCTCGACGAGCAGAACGAGTTCTACATCGTAGGCGTCACGGACAGAGAGGATCCGAACATCTACACAGACCCGTCGCTCTTCCTGACGTTCATCGCCAGCAGCATGAGCGCAGATCAGGCCGAGATGATGAACGAGGACGGCGGAATGTACGACGATATGTACTATGACGAGTCCGAAATGGAAGGTGACGGCACGGACGCCAAGCTCGTAGACTACAACAACTACGACTTCGACGGCGGTGTCAAACCGGTCAATGACTACGAAGTCGTCGTCAGCGACCTTTACGCAAACGACATGAAGGTCGGAAAGACGATCAGCAAAAAGGTCAACGGCCACAAGCTGAAGGTCGTCGGATACTATGAGGACAGCGGCGATTCCGAGACGACGCTGATGCTCGTCAATTCGAAGACTCTCATGTACAGCGTCATCGAAAAGCAGTCGGGCATAACGGTATATGCCGAGGACAAGGAAGCGGCGCTTACAGAACTGAGAGACGCAGGCTTCAGCGTCAGCGATCCGTACGCCAAGGCGAAAAAAGAATATATAGGAAAGAAGATGAACAGCATGAAGAGCGCCCTTATAACGGCCGCGGTCATACTGCTCATATCGTTCTTCGAGATATACCTGATCATGAGGGCATCCTTCCTTTCGAGGATCAAGGAGATCGGCATCTACAGGGCTATCGGCGTCAAGAAGAAGGACATCTACAAGATGTTCCTCGGCGAGATACTCGCGATCACGACGCTTGCCGGCATCCCGGGCTTCGCCTTCGGATCGTATATCCTTTACAAACTGACCGGCAATGAAGTGCTGGCCGGAAACTATGTGTTAAACCCGCTCGTCATGCTTGCGGCGCTGGTTCTGATATTCCTGCTCAACATCGTGTTCGGGCTGCTTCCTGTAGCCAGGACGATCAGGCAGGTGCCGGCGCAGATACTCGCAAGGACAGACGTGGATTAACGGACAAACTTTTTGGAGGAAAAGCATGCGCATCATATTATGTGACAGCGACAAAAGCGTAGTCGGCACATACAGAAAATTCGTTGAGGTCAGGGCGGCCGAATTCGGACCGGCCAGGATCGACGAGATGGACAGCTGCGAAAAGATGCTGTTCGAACTCTCCGACGAGCCCAACGAAGCCGACGTTATAATAATGGATACACACTTCGAAGCGAAGATGGACGGCATCGAGGCCGTGCGCCAGCTCAGGGACATCGGCTTCATCGGCGAAGTCATCTTCCTGACCGACGAAAAGGAAAGGGTCTTCGAATCGTTCGACGTCAGGCCGTTCAACTACCTCCTCAAGGGGTCGGTCAGCCTCGAAAAATTCTCGGAGGTCCTGCGCGGCGCCCTCCTTTCGGCAAGGGACGCGAAGCGCGAGAGACTGACGCTCGCGTGCGCGGGAGATGTGCGCAACATACCGATCGACGAGATCAAATACTTCGAAGTATCCGAGAGGATAGTCGAGGTCCACTACGGAACCGAAGTCTTCGAGTTCTACTCGACCATCGACAAACTCGAGAACCAGCTGTTCGGACGGAACTTCATCCGTTCGCACAAGTCGTTCCTCGTGAACGCTGAGCACATCGACACCGTCAGGGGCAGCGAGATCGTCATGGACAACGGCGACATCGTCCCGATCGCGTCGAAGTATGCGAAGCTGTTCAAAGAGGTCAACACGCAGTAAGCGGTAAGGCAGTAAGCGAATAGATCGCGAAAGCGGCAGGAGAATAAGAGTGAAGAAATACACGAAACTGATAGGAATATGCATCATCGCCCTGGCTGCGGCCGGCGCTCTTTGGCTGCCGAAAAGCAGTGAGGCTGCCGCGCCGTCAACGACACACCAATACGAAATAACCGTAGCTGCGAAGGCAGTCGATGAAGAGGGAAATCCCATAGACGGCGAGAACACCTACGGTGATTACAACGATGACGGCCTTGCGGCGATAATGACTGTGGCGTCTGGCGAGAGCGAGACCGAAGCGAAGGCTACGGTCGCTGATGTAGATCTAACGACGACGGACAGAGACAAGTGCCTCGAGGCGGGAAATCTCGAGAGCACCATCATAGAGAAGGCCGGCGCGACCTTCAGCGGCGGAGCTGAGGGCGCAGCTGTTACCGGAGTATCCGGTACGGACACGATCAAATACCTTTCGCCGACTGAGGGCTATGCGGGATGCACCGTAAAGCTCAAGGTCTCGGGAGGAGGAGTCTCGGGAGGCTTCATAGAGACGAACGTATACGTAACGTACGTCAAGGACGAAGCTGACAACGAGAAGAAGGAAGACGAAGAAAACGCCAAGAACGACGAGAAGGCGTCTGAGGATGACGGATCCTCCATCTCCGTCAACGACGGAAGCGAGAATGAAGAGGACGACGAAGAATTCGACGACGAAGGTGACGGCGGAATCGATTCTTCATCCTCCACAAAGAAGAAGTCCAATGCTGAGAAGGAAAAACTGAAAAAGCAGACAGCCAAGATCAGCCTCAAGGAAAGAGAAAAGGACAAGGCCATTGCGGTCGCGCCGGGAGAGGGAGAAGACGGCGGCAGCGGCCCCGACCCGATAACAGTCAGCATCTTCGCTCTTGCAGCGGTGATAGCCGCGGCGTTCTACAGATGGATAAGGAGCGACCTTAAGATAATCAGATGGCACGAGCAGAAGAAAGCTCTCAGAAAACCGTGATGGGAGGCAGATAGATGGATACGCTCAGGATGGCAGCGATAATCGTTCTGATAGCAGTCATATGCATAGGAACGGTGATCAAGGTGATCACAAGCAGCAAACTGAAAAACCTTGAAGGGACATACGACATGGAGCCCGGCGGCGCGCACCGGAGAAAAGAAGAGAAATAAAGCCCGAAGGGCGGCGCGGCGAGCATTTTGCCACTTGTTTATCATCGTAAAAACATATAGAATTTAAAAGTCACAGGAAAACAAAAAAGTATATTTATAAAAAACACGAAAAGGAATGATCATGAAAGACATAACAGTAAGAGATCTGTTCCGCAGAACAGAGGAATTTGCAGGAAAGGACATCACTGTCAGAGGCTGGATCAGGACGAACAGAGGATCCAACAAGTTCGGCTTCATCGAGCTCAACGACGGTACGTTCTTCAAATCCGTGCAGGTCGTATATGAGGCGGAGATCCTGGAAAACTACCAGGAGATCAGCAAAGCGCCTATCTCTGCTGCTCTCAGGGTCGACGGAGCATTCGTCCTTACACCGGACGCAAAGCAGCCGTTCGAGATCAAGGCAAAGAGCATCGAGATAGAAGCCGGCTCCGATCCGGACTATCCGCTCCAGAAAAAACGTCACAGCATGGAGTATCTCAGAGAGATCGCGCACCTCAGACCGCGCAGCAATACGTTCTCTGCTGTATTCAGAGTCCGTTCGCTGGCTGCTTACGCGATCCACAAGTTCTTCCAGGAGAACGACTTCGTTTACGCGCACCCGCCGATCATCACGACGAGCGACGCCGAAGGCGCAGGCGAGATGTTCCAGGTAACGACTCTGGACCTCGACGATGTGCCGATGGAAGACGGAAACGTAGATTACAAAGAGGACTTCTTCGGCAAGAAGGCTTCGCTTACAGTAAGCGGACAGCTCGAGGCTGAGATCTTCGCCCTGGCATTCAGGAACACATACACATTCGGACCGACGTTCCGCGCCGAGAACTCCAACACGGCAAGGCACGCTTCGGAGTTCTGGATGATCGAGCCTGAGTTCGCTTTCTGCGACCTCGAGGGCAACATGGACTGGGGCGAGAAGATGATCAAATACATCATCAACTACGTACTTGAGAACGCTCCGGAGGAGATGGAGTTCTTCAACAAGTTCGTCGACAAGGGCCTCCTCGACAGGCTGCACAACGTAGTCGACAACGACTTCGAGAGGATCACATACACTGAGGCGGTCGAGATCCTGAAGAAGGCTGACCGCGAGTTCGAGTATCCGGTAGAGTGGGGCATCGACCTGCAGTCGGAGCACGAGAGATACATCACTGAGGAAGTATACAAAAAGCCGGTATTCGTAACGAACTATCCGAAGGATATCAAGGCATTCTACATGAGACTGAACGACGACAACGAGACAGTAGCTGCATGCGACCTTCTCGTACCGGGCGTCGGCGAGATCATCGGCGGAAGCCAGAGAGAAGAGAGACTCGACGTGCTTGAGCGCCGCATGGAAGAGTTCGGTCTCGACAAGGAGCCTTACTGGTGGTACCTCGAGCTGAGAAAGTACGGCGGAGTAGTCCACTCCGGCTACGGACTCGGATTCGAGAGAATAATAATGTATATCACGGGCATGAGCAACATCCGCGACGTGCTGCCGTTCCCGAGAACGCCTAAACAGGCTGATTTTTAAGCGTTGCGCGCTAAAAAGTCAAATGATATAATTGTATGGCAATTAAAAAAATATAATTAGGAGGGCTGATTCTATGAAAAGCTATAGCAGCGACAAAATAAGGAACGTTGCCCTGGTGGGCCACAGCGGCACCGGAAAGACGATGTTCGTTGAGTCGATCCTGAACCAGATCGGTATCACAAACCGTATGGGAAAAGTTGAAGACGGAAACACAGTATCCGACTACGACAAGATGGAGATCGAAAAGGGATATTCGATCAACACATCCATGATCCCTATCGAGTGGAATGGAACAAAGATCAACTTCATCGACACACCGGGATTCTTCGATTTCGCAGGAGAAGTCAATGCGGCACTGAGAGCAGCTGAGACAGCTATGATCCTGGTAGACGGATCGAACCCGGTCCAGGTAGGAACGGAAAAGGCATGGAGAGCCTGCGAGAAGACAGGAACTCCGCGCATCATCGTCATCGCCGACAAGGGCGGAGCAGATGTCGATGCAGCGATAGAGGCGCTGAAAGGAAAGTTCGGTTCCGGTATCACACCGCTGGCATGGCCGCTCACAGACATAGATGACGACCTCATGGAAGCCATCGCTTCATCGGATGAAGAACTGATGGAAAAATATTTCGAAGGTGAAGAGTTCACTGACGCGGAGATCAAGCAGGGTCTCAGCGGCGGTATCCTCGACGGAAGCATCGTGCCGGTATGCAAGACTCCGTTCGTACTCGGACAACCGGCTGACGCCATCCTCGACTTCATCGTAGGCATCGGCCTTTCCCCGCTCGATGCTGCAGAGCCGGTAGACGCAGGCGCAGCTCCTTCGGCATTCGTATTCAAGACGATCGCTGACCCGTTCGTAGGAAAGATCTCCGTCATGAAGGTAATGGGCGGAAAGCTTACAGGCGGCATGGAGCTCGTCAACGAAAGAGAAAGCAAATCCGAGAAGATCGGAAAACTGATGACTCTCAGAGGCAACAAGCAGGAAGATGCTGACGCTGCTGAGGCAGGCGACATCGTAGCAGTAGCCAAGCTCGCTTCCGTACAGACAGGCGACACGCTCTGCGCTAAGGGATCCGACATCAGCTATGATCCGATCGACTTCCCGTCCCCGATCCTCTATCAGGCTATCGAGGCTGCAGACAAAAAGCAGGAAGACAAGGTATTCGCAGGTCTCGCAAGACTCAGAGAAGAAGACCCGTCCTTCGTCATCGAGAGAAATGCTGAAACAAGACAGACTCTCCTCGGCGGACAGGGTGAGCAGCAGCTCAATATAATCAAAGACAAGCTCAAGGACAGATTCGGCGTAGAAGTCGTAACGATCCCGCAGAAGATCGCTTACAGAGAGACGATCAGAGGAACATCGGACGTCCAGGGCAAACATAAGAAGCAGACAGGCGGCGCAGGCCAGTACGGTGACGTACACATCAAGTTCTCGCCGTGCGAAGCAGAGTTCGAATTCGAAGAGACGCTGTTCGGCGGATCGATCCCGAAGAACTACGTTCCGGCTATCGAAAAGGGACTCATCGAGTCCATGGACAGAGGTCCTCTGGCAGGCTGCAAGGTACAGGGCATCCACGCTAATCTGTACGATGGTTCCTACCACGATGTAGACTCGAACGAAATGGCATTCAAGATCGCTGCCAGTCTCGCGTTCAAGAAGGGTATCGTAGAGGCTAACCCGATCCTGCTCGAGCCTATCATGCACCTCGACATCATCGTTCCGGATGACAACATGGGCGACGTAATGGGCGACATGAACAAGAGAAGAGGACGTATCCTCGGTTCCGAGCCGCTGCCGTCGGGAGAGCAGAAGGTAATCGCTGAAGCACCGCAGGCAGAGCTGTTTGACTACGCCATCACGATCAGACAGATGACGCAGGGCAGAGGAAGCTACGAGATGACATTCGAGCGCTACGACCAGGTACCGGGCAACGTAGCAGAGAAGATCATCGCTCAGCACAAGGCCGAAGAAGAAGCAAACTAAACATAAGATCAGAAGCCTGGGAGCACGGTTTGTCCGTGCTCCTTTTTTGTGTGAAATTCATGGGCGGTTTTCTTGATAAGCCAGCGCTTTTAGTCTATGATGAAGGGTATGAGAATCAGGAGAAAGCGCAAAAGAGAAGATTCATGGAAACGGACTGTCAACAGGCGCGACGACACGATCTACAAGCGTGTTGCCAGCGTCATAGTTTTGAGTGTCCCTCTTGCTGTCTTCTGCCTCGTCGCCAACGTCATAATGCGTATGAAGGACGTATATTCATACAGCCTTTCCGCATCGGGGATACTTGGCAGGACGACGGTCGCGACATCGGAGGAGGAATTCCTCGGTCTCATCACGGATTTCATGAACGGCAAAGTCAGCGAATTCGCGCTGATGGAAAACTCCGCCTTCGATCCGGAGCAGATATTCACCGCCCTGGATAATCAGGCGATGACTGCCGCAAGAGACGTGCTTCATCTGATGCTGATCGTCGGCATAGCGGCACTGATCGTCAGCCTTATCGCTTACTTCCTTCTGATAAGGTGGCGGGTCAAGGATATATTCCTCAAGCGGTTCAAGGCCGGCATCGCCGTGTTCGCTGCTCTCGAGATCCTCAACATCGCTACGGTCTGCATCAAACCGGTCAGGCTGGCGACGTGGGGCAGGCTGATCCCGATGGAGTTTCCGGACGGCGACAATCTCGTGCTTCTGCTGGGCGACGCCTTCCCGAGGCAGGTCGTGATGTTTGAAACGATAGCAGGCGTCGTCGCGATGCTGCTTATCGGATATGTAACCTGGTATTTTGCAGGACGAAGAAAGATGTTCAGGAGGTTCTGATGGTATATATATTTCTGGCAACAGGCTTCGAAGAGATCGAAGCTCTGACATGTATCGATATACTGAGGCGCGGCGGCGTGGACGCAAAGAGCGTTTCGATCACCGGAGACTACACGGTCAAAGGCGCGCATGACATCCCTGTGATAGCGGACATGCTGTTCGAGGAAGCGGATAAGGACGCGTGCGAGATGATAGTACTCCCGGGCGGAATGCCGGGAGCGCAGTATCTGCAGGACCACGAGGGTCTCGGTGAGATGATCAAGGAGTTCGCACCGGCCGGAAAGTGGGTATGCGCCATCTGCGCGGCCCCGATGGTACTCGGCCATCACGGCGTTCTCGAAGGAAAGAAAGCGACGATCTATCCGGGAATGGAGGACAGACTGTCGGGAGCAGAGGCCGTGGATGCGGCTGCCGTAAGAGACGGCAGCATCATCACGGGAAGGGCTCCGGGAGCTGCGATGGAGTTTGCCCTGACGCTGCTTGAGGCGCTGAAGGGAAAGGACGTCATGGAAGAAGTCAGGGAAGGAGCATGCGTAGTTTGTTCTTAAGAGACGACCCGGATGTGGATCTTCATATACATTCAAAGTATTCGGACGGGACGCTGAGCCCGCGTGAGATCGCTGCATGGGCTAAGGGAAACGGACTTTCCATGTTCAGCGTGACGGACCACGACGGCGTCGGCGGTCTTGCCGAAGCGGCGCAGGCCGCAGAGGAATTCGGACTGGAATTCGTGACGGGGATCGAGATGTCGACGGAGCACGGGTTCTCTTTTGGCGGCTCCGGATCGAAAATGGTAGAAATGCACATTCTGGGCTACGGCATCGACCCCGAAAATGTGGAAATTCTGCGTGTTTGTGATATAATGCGTAGAAGTCGCCTCGAGCGAAATGAAAAACTTCTCGCAGCGATCGCTGAAGAGGGGTATGATATAACGGCGGAAGATATCCCGGCGGCGAACGCCGGATACATCTCGAAGCCGCAGATCGCGAGAGCGATGATAGCGAAGGGATATGTGAAAACTATCCCCGAAGCCTTCGAAAAGGTGTTCGATACGCCCAGGTTCGAGGCAATAAAGAAAGAAAAGACAGACGCCTTTGAGGCGATCAGGATCATAACCGGAGCGGGCGGCACTGCTGTGCTGGCTCATCCGATGAGGATAAAACATATAGGGAAAAGAGGATCGGAAGAGATGTATACCAATCTCGAGCAGATCGTGACAGAGCTCGCTTCCCACGGAATGGGAGGACTGGAGTGCTGTTACGCGTCGCACACTGAAGAAGAAAAACGATGTACGCGCGCCATTGCTGAAAGGCATGGCCTCATATCGACGCGGGGTTCGGATTTCCACGGCCCCGGCGTCACCGCGGACTGAAGACAAATAGACTGAAGAGAATAAAAGAAAGAGAAGGAGAAAAGAAGCAATGAAGATCTACAACACGATGTCAAGACAGAAGGAAGAGTTCGTACCGCAGGAGGAAGGCAAAGTCAAGATGTACGTCTGCGGCCCGACCGTATATAACTTTTTCCATATCGGAAACGCCCGCCCGTTCGTAGTATTCGACACGATGAGAAAGTATCTCGAGTACAAAGGATATGATGTAACGTTCGTACAGAACTTCACGGACGTAGACGACAAGATCATCAACCGCGCGAGAGAAGAGGGCATCACAGCTCCCGAAGTAAGCGAAAAATACATCGAAGAATACTTCAAGGATGCAGGCGCTATCAACGTAAGACCGGCTGACGTACACCCGAGAGTATCGGAGACGATGGACGACATCATCCAGTTCGTTCAGGACCTGATCGATAAGGGATATGCTTACGAAGTCGACGGCGACGTTTACTACAGCACGAGAAAGTTCAAGGACTACGGAAAACTTTCGGGTCAGAACATCGATGACCTCGAAGCCGGAGCCCGCATCATGATAGAAGAAAAGAAAAAGGATCCGCTCGACTTCGCTCTCTGGAAGGCCAGAAAAGAAGAAGACGAGATCGCATGGGAGTCGCCCTGGGGCATGGGCCGTCCGGGCTGGCACATCGAGTGCTCGACGATGAGCAGAAAGTACCTCGGCGATACGCTTGACATCCACGCAGGCGGCCAGGACCTCCAGTTCCCGCACCACGAGAACGAGATCGCTCAGAGTGAGGCGCACAACGGAGTCAAGTTCTCCAACTACTGGATGCACAACGGATACATCACGATCGACAACGAGAAGATGTCCAAGTCGAAGGGCAACTTCTTCACGGTCAGAGATATACTTGAAAAGTACGACGGAGAAGTCATCAGATTCTTCCTGCTTTCGGGCCACTACAGAAACCCGATCAACTTCAGCGACGAGCTGATGGAGCAGGCCAAGAACTCCCTGGCAAGACTCAGGAACGCAAAGGAGAACCTCCAGTTCCTGATCGAGAAGGGCGAAGGTGAGATGACTGATGCCGAGAAGGAAGCTCTCGCAGGATACGACAAGTACAGACAGGAATTCATCGAGAAGATGGATGACGACCTGAACACGGCTGACGGCATCACTGCTGTATTTGAGCTCGTAACAGCTATCAACACTGCAGTCAAAGACGGTGCAAGCAAAGAGTTCGCTGAGAAGTCCCTCGAGACTCTCATGGAGTTCGCGAACGTTCTGGGCATCCTTCAGGACAAGGGCGAAGATAACGGCATCGATGCTGAGATCCAGGCTCTCGTCGATGAAAGACAGCAGGCGAGAAAAGAAAAGAACTTCGCGCGCGCTGACGAGATCAGAGACCAGCTTGCGGCTCAGGGTATCACTCTGAAGGATACACCGCAGGGCGTTCAGATCATCAAGGAATAATCTGCGATGGCGGTAGACATATCGAAAATGGACGGGGCGGCATTGGCTTTCATAGGCGATGCCGTCTATGAAATATATGTGAGAAAGCATGTGCTCGAAGAAGCTTTCGGCTCTGAAGAGGGCGAAGGCGCAAGGACCGCGCGCGCGGCCAGAGTAGATGCTCTTCATCACAGGACGGTAGCCTTCGTCAACGCGAAGGCCCAGGCGAAAGCGATCAAGGCGATGGTGGATGGTCTTTCAGAAGAAGAGCAGGCCGTCGTCAGAAGAGCGCGCAATCACAAGCCCGCATCGGTGCCCAAGAGCGCCGACGTCATGGAGTACAAGTGGGCGACTGCTTTCGAAGCCCTTGTCGGCAGGCTCTATCTCGACGGGAACACGGAGGAGATGGAGCGGGTGATCTATGAAGCGATCAGGATCATAGAGGCAGCCGAATAGAATCAGAATTTAAAACGGAGGAGAAGAGATGAGTAAAGCTGATGTTATATTCGTGGATATGTGCCGCGACATTATAGACAACGGTTATTCGTCCGTCGGCCAGAAGGTAAGGCCTGTCTGGGAAGACGGAACGCCGGCGCATACGATCAAGCAGTTCGGAGTCGTCAACAGATACGATCTTTCCGAAGAGTTCCCGGCGCTTACTCTGCGTCCGACAGCGATCAAGTCCGCAACGGACGAACTGCTCTGGATATGGCAGAAGAAGTCAAACAATATCAAAGACCTGAATTCGCATATCTGGGACGAGTGGGCCGATGAGAACGGCTCGATCGGAAAAGCCTACGGATATCAGCTCGGCATCAAGTACGATTTTGCCCAGGGCAAAATGGACCAGGTGGACAACGTCATCTGGCAGCTGAAGAACCAGCCGTACTCGAGGAGGATCCTCACTAACATATTCAATTTCAGCGATCTCAAGGACATGGGTCTTGAACCGTGCGCTTACTCGATGACGTTCAACGTTACGGGCGACCGCCTGAACGGCATACTCAACCAGCGCTCCCAGGACGTCCTCGCGGCGAACAACTGGAACGTAGTGCAGTACTCGATCCTGCTGATGATGATCGCGCAGGTGACGGGCTACAAGGCGGGCGAACTCGTGCACATGATCGCCGACGCCCATATCTACGACCGCCACGTGCCGATCATAGAGGAGATGCTGACGAGGCCGCAGTACCCCGCGCCGAAGGTGCATCTGAATCCGGACGTCAAGGACTTCTACGATTTCACGGTCGATGACGTGATCGTTGAGGATTATCAGAAGAACCCGCAGATCAAGAACATACCGATCGCGGTATAGGAGAAAAAGGATGAAAGCGATAGTTGCTGTAGACAGGAACTGGGGCATAGGAAAGGACGGGGATCTCCTCGTCCATCTTTCTCGTGACCTGAAATATTTCAAGGAGAACACGATCGGAGGAGCGGTGGTGATCGGAAGGAAGACTCTGGAGTCGTTTCCGGGGTCCAGGCCGCTTCCCGGCAGGACGAACATCGTTCTGACACGTGATCCTTCGTACGAAGCGGAGGGCTGCCGCATATGCTACTCGCCCGAGGATGTCGAAGGCATCTGCGAAGAGATGGGTCTTGATATGGACCGGGTCTTCGTGTGCGGAGGAGGATCCATCTACAGGCAGATGATAGGCATGTGCGATGAAGTCCTGGTGACGAAGATCGACGCTGCATTCGATGCGGACACGTTCTTCCCGGATCTGGATGAAGATGCGGCGTTCACTATGGCATGGGAAAGCGAGCCTGAAGAGGAGAACGGTGTCTCGTTCAGATTCACCAGATACGAGCGCAGAGGATA
>CAMNNG010000011.1 GCA_946545145.1 uncultured Bacillota bacterium | reverse complement strand
CTCGACAGGGTCTGCAGTAAGCGAGACCCTCAGTGTGTCGCCTATCCCGTCGAGAAGAAGAGCTCCTATACCGACGGCCGACTTGATCTTTCCGGCCTCAGGTGTTCCGGCTTCTGTCACGCCTATATGAAGAGGATGATCAGTCATGGCCGAAAGCTTTCTGTAAGCTTCAACGGTCATCCTGACGTTTGACGACTTCAGCGATATGACGATATCGTCAAAGTCCATCTCCTCGACCATCCTTACGTTTCTCATCGCGCTTTCGCAGAGGGCGTCAGCCGTGACTCCCATGCTTGCAAGGATGTCCTTTTCAAGTGATCCGGAATTGACGCCGATCCTGATCGGGATATGCGCCTTCTTCGCTGCATTCACGACAGCTAGGACGTTTTCCCTGTCTCCGATGTTTCCGGGATTGATCCTGATCTTGTCGGCTCCTGCCTCTATACCCCTGAGAGCGAGCCTGTAATCAAAGTGGATATCGCAGACCAGGGGTACATCCGTCTTTTTCCTGACCTCTGCGAATGAGTCAGCCGCCTCTTCGTCGGGTATTGCCACCCTGACGATCTGACATCCTGCTTCAGTCAGCCTGTTTATCTGATCAAGAAGAGCATCCGTATCCCTTGTGTCGACATTCGTCATCGACTGGATGCTTACCGGAGCTCCTCCGCCTATCTGCACATTTCCGCAAAAGACCTTTTTCGTATCCATATCTTTCATCCCTTTTTATATACATTGGTCACAGCTCAAGGCCGTACATTATCATTGCGAGCGCTGCCGTTCCTGCCGTCTCCGTCCTGAGGATAGTCCTTCCGAGGCTGACGGGCTGATGGCCTGCATCCTGGAGTCTTTCGGCTTCGTCATCGGCAAAGCCGCCTTCGGGACCTATTACCAGCGCAACAGAAACGGGTCTTTTTTCAAGACCTTCGAGCGCGTCTTTTATCGTTCTCTTGTCTTCGTTCTCGTAGCAGAAAAGAACGAGATCGAAGCTTTCGAGCATCTTCATCATCTCGTTGAAGCCGACCGCATTATTCACATCAGGAACGATGTTCCTTCCGCTCTGCTTCGAAGCCTCTACGGCAATCGTACGGAAGCGATCGACCTTCTTCGAGTAGCCGCCGTTGTCCTTGACGACTGTTCTCTTCATGAAGACGGGCACTATTCCGCTTACTCCGAGCTCGGTGGTCTTTCTCACCGTATCGTCAAGCTTCTGACCCTTCGGTACGCCCTGGAAGAGCGTGACCTTCGTGAAGGGCTCCGTCGCAAACTTCATCTTGTCTTCTATCCTGCATACGACGGCTTCTTTCGTTATCTCCTCAATGACGCAGATATACTCCCATTCAAATGAATCGGAGACAGTGATCTCGTCTCCGATGCCAAGTCTGAGGACCTGGGACAGATGATGTATATCCCCGGCGTCCGTTATTCTGACTTCAGCGCCGTCGATATCAGCGGCGCTTACGAAAAATCTACTCATATCTCGCACCTATGGCGCTCCACTCGCCTTTTCTGGTGACGTCTTCTACAGTGAATCCGGCCTTCTCCAGCGCCTCGAGCACTATTCCTTCTTTTTCCGTCAGGATGCCCGAGCTGATGAAATAGCCGCCTTTGTTCATGTGGCGGATGACATCGGCTGAAAGCACGACTATCAGCTCCGCTACGATGTTAGCGACGACGATATCGGCCTTGATGTCGATGCCCTTCGTGAGGTCTGCTTCTTTTATAGTGACTGTGTTTTCGCAGCCGTTCTTCTCTATATTCTCCTGAGCGACTTCACAGGCTACAGGATCGATGTCTACGCCGAGAACGTCTTTGGCGCCAAGCACTGCAGCGGCGATCGAAAGAATTCCGGAGCCTGTGCCTACGTCAAGTACGGTCTTTCCTTCGCATCCCTCTTTTTCGAGGAGCACTGCGCACATGGATGTGGTTTCGTGGTCTCCCGTGCCGAATGCCATGCCCGGGTCCAGGTCGATGACGTGCTTGTCCGTCTCGACTTCATCCTCCCAGCTGGGCCTGATGATTATGGAGTCAGTAAGCTCAAGCGTCTTGAACGTCTCCTTGTACTTGTCCTTCCACTCACTGTCGTCGCATTCACGGATGTCTATCTCAAGATCCGGGAAACTTTCTCTGAGCTCTTCGCAGGACTTTTCATCCTCGAAGTAGCATATCACGCGCGGTGAACCATTTTCGGTACACATCGCCTTCGGGTCGATATAATCCCAGTCATATTCGTTCTGCGAATCTACTATCTCCTCCATCACGCGGGGATCTTCGATCCTCACGGAGGTTATATCAATCATTATCAGCCTGGCGGCTATCTCGTCAGGTGAATCAGTAAATATCGATGCTTCGTAGTATTTCATTCGTCTTTCTCCTAATTATCAGTCTCCTGCATATCCAAGCCAGCACATGTATATACCGAGCAGCAGGATAAGGCCGCCCAGTACGAATCTGATGACAGTCTCAGCCGTCTGGAACGACTTCCTTCCTGCAAGCTCGTTGATGTATCCTGTCGAAGCTCCGCAGACGACGGCGAGGACGCCGTGGCCGACGGAGAACATGAACAGAAGAAGCAGGCCCGTAGCGATGCTCTTCTTTTCAGCAACTACAGCAAGAATCGTCAGAAGAACGGGCGTAGCGCAGTGGGAAGCGAAAAGGCCTCCGATAACGCCGATAATGAAGGCGCCCGCGAATGTTCCCGATCTCTTTCTTCCTTCAACGCTGAATTCAGGTATTATATGCAGCACTCCGAAAAGCTGGAGCGACATCAGTATCATCAGAGCTCCGAAAACGAAGTGCAGCCAGTGCTGCTCCTCGCCGAAGAGGCTTCCTATAGCGGCGGCTATGGCTCCCAGGCACATGAAGACCGCAGCCGAACCGAGGGCAAAGGCAACGGCGAGCTTCAGTCCGCCTTTCGTATCATAGACCTTGCCGCTCTCGATATATCCTATCATCAAAGACATGCCCGAAAGCGAGCACGGTGTGACGCTCGTCAAAAGACCGGCAGCCAGTGCGAGCACCGGTGCCAGCCAGTAATTGTTTTCGAGCATAGTCTGTATGCTTTGAATAAGTCCGTCCATTTATAAGTAAAAGATCCTTCCTTCTTATCAGCTCACCTTACGATCAGGCGGGATATATGTCGATGATCTCCTCAGATGCGAGAGCTGTTTCAATGAGCTGCTCGACATCGAGGGCCGACTCGGACTTTTCGATCTTCGCAAGCTTCGGTCTCGTTACCGGATGCTTTGGCAGGAAGACAGTGCAGCAGTCCTCGTACGGTTCTATCGATTTTTCATAAGTTCCAATATCACGTGCAATATCCATTATATCCACCTTGTCAAGAGCTATGAGAGGTCTCATGACGGGTATGCTTACTGAGGCGTCTGTGACGACCAGAGCGTCCGACGTCTGGCTCGCGACCTGACCAAGGCTCTCGCCCGTGATCAGCATATCGCAGCCGTTGTTTTTAGCAACTCTTTCTGCGACCCTCATCATGAACCTTCTGAGCTGGATAGTGGTCTCCTCCTGCGGGCAGTTCTTTACGATCTCCTCCTGGACAGGAAGCATGTTGATGATATGCATCTTGAACCTGGAGCAGTAGACTGCGAGGATGGAAGCAAGTTCTTCGACCTT
Organism: uncultured Bacillota bacterium; assembly: GCA_946545145.1. Lineage (GTDB taxonomy): Bacteria > Bacillota > Clostridia > Peptostreptococcales > Anaerovoracaceae > UBA3738. The sequence continues at coordinate 13,811 of CAMNNG010000011.1, read as the reverse complement.
GACTCTGGCCCTCTCGCTCGTGTAGGGATAGGAATGGAAGTGGACAGCTTCGATCTGCATGCCCCTCTTCGCCATCATGAATGTAGCTACCGGCGAGTCTATGCCGCCCGAGAGAAGTACAAGACCCTTTCCGTTCGTTCCGAGAGGAAGGCCTCCGAATCCGGCTATCTTCTTCTGATAGATATAGCAGATGCCCGGCCTTACATCGACGAAGAGATATACGTCGGGTTCATGTACATCTACGCTGAGGACCTTGCAGCCCTTGAGGACGGCAGCTCCTATCCTCCTTGCGATGTCCGGGGACTTCACGGGGAAGGACTTGTCAGCTCTCTTTGCTTCGACCTTGAATGTCTTGACGCCCTTCTTTTCAATGAGGTCCATCATGTATTCTACAGCCTTTTCGCCAATGCTCTTCATATCAGGCTCGCATGAAACGGCCGGCGAAATCGACTGGATGCCGAATACCTTTTTCATTTCCCTGATGACGTCTTCCTCGGGAACGCTTTTGTCGGTGCGCACGAAGATAAGGCCTTCATGCCTTCTGACTTCGGTCCCTTCGAATTTCTTCAGCAGTTTTTTGATCCTCTCAGCGAGCATCTTCTCAAAGTACGGCTTGTTCTGGCCTTTCAGCGCAGCCTCACCGCTTCTTACGATATATATGTTTTTCGTTTCTTCAGTCATGATCTCTCCTGCTAATGTTATCTGAGACTGCCGAGTCTTCTGAAAGAAGATACAGCTTCTATCGTCTTTTCTGCGGCGTAGTCCATCTCCTCCGGAGTGTTCTCAGCGCTGAGGCTGAAACGTATTGCGCCGTCTATCTGCCTGTCAGTAAGCCCCATGGCTTTGAGGACGTGCGATCCTCCGCCGTGGTGAGAAGAACAGGCGGATCCTGTCGATACGTAGATACCGCTCGTCTCCAGAGTATGGAGCAGGACCTCGCCCCTCGTACCGAGGAAAGAGATGTTCAGGACTGCCGGGCATGAATCCTCTCTGGTGTTGATGAGGATATCGTCCAGATCCTTCAGTCCATCCATGAGCCTGCTTCTCAGAGCTTTCATCTTTTCATACCTTGCGTCCAGGTCCTTCGTTACCATTTCAGCCGCAAGTCCAAGGCCGCAGATGCCCGGTATATTTTCCGTACCGGACCTGAAATTCTTCTCCTGGCCGCCACCGACAATAAAAGGTTTTATGTTCACTTTGTCGGCAACTATCAGTGCTCCCGTGCCCTTCGGGCCGTGGATCTTGTGGCCGCTGATCGCGATGGAATCAACGTTTTTCAGCGGAAGTGCGATCTTGCCGAAGCTCTGAACTGCGTCGACATGCATGTGCGCGTTCCTTTTGATGGAAGCGATCTCTTCCACAGGCTGGATGGCTCCCGTCTCGTTATTGACATGCATGCATGCGATGAGAATAGTATCATCAGTGATGCTCTCTCTCATCATATCCATATCTACGATGCCGTCTTCTTTGACATCGACATATATCGCTTCAAACCCTTCTTCTTCGAGTCTCTTGAATGATTCGAGTACTGCCGGGTGCTCTATCTTAGTCGTTATTATTCTCTTGCCCCTGCGGCGCCTTGCGTGGGCTGCGCCGATTATGGCTGTGTTGTCTGACTCTGTGCCGCCTGATGTGAAATATACGTTCTCCGGTGATACACCGGCCGCATCGGCTACGCGGCGTCTGGCCTCTTTCAGGGCCTTTTCCGCAACGAGACCCATGTGATGCAGGGATGACGGATTGCCGTAATCCTCCTTCATCATTTTGACCATGAGCTCTGTTACTTCATCGAATTGTCTGGTCGTTGCGCTGTTGTCCAGATATGCCTGCATTTTATCTTCCTTCTTTTTTTATTCCTGTATTTCTTTCTGTTTCGGATAAAAAGGGACGATTTTGTTCGCCCCTTTTTTCTTCATGTTCACTTTGTTTTAGCTCTATTTTGCGTAGTCGACAGCTCTCGTCTCTCTTACGATATTGACTTTGATCTGTCCCGGATAATCCAGTTCCGCTTCGACCTTCTTCGCGATCTCGCGCGCGAGCATCGGCATCTCGGCATCCGTGACCTTGTCAGGCTGCGCGATGACCCTGATCTCCCTTCCTGCCTGGATGGCGAAGGATTTTTCGACTCCCTTGATATTGTTCGCGATCTCTTCGAGCTGCTGGAGTCTCTTGACATAAGCCTCGAGAGTTTCGCGTCTTGCTCCCGGTCTTGCTGCCGAAAGCGCATCCGCAGCTGCTATGATGACAGCCTCGACGCTCTTGGCTTCGTAGTCTCCGTGGTGAGCAGCCATGGCATCGATGACTTCCTGCGGCTCCTTGTACTTTTTGAGGACTTCCATACCGAGGTCGACATGTGTTCCCTCTTTGTTGTGGTCGAGAGCCTTACCTATATCATGCAGCAGACCTGCTCTCTTCGCGAGCTTGACGTCGAGTCCGAGCTCTGCGGCCATAAGGCCCGAAAGATGAGCGACCTCTTCGGAATGCTTGAGAACATTCTGTCCGTAGGATGTTCTGAACTTGAGTCTTCCGAGGAGTTTGACGAGCTCCGGATGAAGGTTGTGTATACCGACATCGTATGTGACCTGCTCGCCGGCTTCTTTGATCTGCGCGTTGACTTCTTTTTCAGCTTTTTTGACAGTCTCTTCTATCCTTGCCGGATGGATCCTGCCGTCTACGATCAGCTTTTCAAGAGCGATCCTTGCGATCTCACGTCTGACCGGATCGAATCCTGAGAGGATGACCGCCTCAGGCGTATCGTCGATTATGAGTTCTATCCCTGTAGCTGTCTCGATTGCTCTGATGTTTCTTCCCTCACGGCCGATGATCCTGCCCTTCATCTCTTCGTTCGGCAGGTTGACGACTGATACGGTGCTTTCAGCCACGTGATCCGCGGCGCATCTCTGGATGGCTCCCGCTATGATCTCCTTGGCTCTCTTTTCGCCTTCTTCTTTCGCTTCGGTCTCGATGTCTCTGATGAGCTGCGAGGCTTCTACTCTAATCTCGCTTTCGACCTGCTGCAAAAGAATACCTTTGGCTTCATCCCGCGTATATCCCGATATCCTCTCGAGTTCTGCGAGCTGTTTCTGATGAAGTTCATCAAGATTCTTCTGTTTTTTCGTTATATTCTGTTCTTTTGCTGTAATGCTCTGTTCTTTTCTTTCTATGTTATCGAGCTTTTTGTCGATGGTTTCTTCTTTCTGCTGTAATCTGTGTTCAGATTTGGATAATTCCTTTCTTCTGGACTTGATCTCCTTTTCGGCTTCGTCTTTGTACTTAAGTGCATCTTCTTTAGCCTTGACTTCGATTTCCTTTCTTATCGTCTCAGCCTTGTTCTCCGCGTCAAGTATAAGGTTCTTAGCTGTCTGTTCAGCACCTCCGATAGCCTTTTCTCCTACAGTCTTTCTGAGTATATAGCCGATCAGTATGCCGAGAAGCAAGCACACAATGCCGACTATTATTGCAAGTACTCCGGTTGTCATATATGCAACACCTCCTTTCAATAGTTGTTATGCTAATGACATACATTTATATTGAAAGATAAGTGAACGTACATTACATGCATCTAATTAAATCTTGATATAATCATGCTGATACATTATAATATTTTAGGTCGTAATATGTCAAGAAATAGGACAAAAGGCTAACACATGAACTACCTGAAAAATGTATTCAAGGGCGTAAGCAAACCTTTGATATTTCTGCCGTTCATACTGGCTTGCGTGAGCATCCTGATGATGATCAGCACGTCGTACAAAAACGGCATCAACCTTACAGACAGAACAGTTATCGTACAGACAGGCGCATACATAATCGGCGCTGTTTTTGTCGTTATCATCGCGAATATCGACTACTCGGTATTTGCCGATCTTGAGAAAAAACTCTACATCGGTTCCGTGATCTTCCTGCTTACTGTATATATACCGGGACTCGGCGTCGAGCTCAACGGCGCGAGATCGTGGATCAACCTCGGGATAACGACCTTCCAGCCGTCCGAGCTGGTCAAGCTGACCTTCATCCTTCTGTTCGCTAACTATCTGACGAAACACAGATACAACCTGCACACGTTCAAGGATATAATGAAGGCCCTGCTCTACTGCTCGCCCTTCCTTGCCATCGTCCTCAAGGAGGACCTGGGAAGCGCGCTCGTATTCGGAGTCGTATGGGTCGTCATGATCTTCTACGCGGGCATGGACGGAAAGCTCTTCGCGAAATGCGCACTCGGTGTTGCTCTGATGGTACCTGTCGCTTACAGGTTCATGGACGAATACCAGCGCCAGAGGATCGACGCCTTCCTTCATCCCGACAACCTGAGCATCGCAGCTAACTATCAGATCTGGCAGTCCAAGACAGCGATCGGATCCGGCGGCTTCTTCGGCAAGGGCCTCTTCCAGGGAACGCAGAAGCAGCTCGAATTCCTCCCAGTCAGGAACTCCGACTTCGTATTCAGCGTCCTCGTTGAGGAGCTCGGCTTCGTAGGCGGAGCTGCCCTGATCGGACTGTTCGCATGGCTTCTCTATACGATCTCAAAGGTCGCTCAGAGATGCAAGGACATGACGGGCAAGCTGATCGTTATCGGCGTTCTCGCGATGTTCATGTTCCAGATCTTCGAGAACATCGGAATGACGATGAGCGTAATGCCGGCAACCGGTATCACCCTCCCCTTCATCAGCTACGGCGGATCATCCATCCTCTCCAACATGATGGCCATGGGACTCGTCATCAGCGTAGCCGTTCAGAACAGAGGAATGCGCTTCGAGAAGAAGATGAAGAGAGAATCGTCGAACGCCAACTTCGACTTCGATGAAGACAGCTCTTCGACAGACGCCGCTTTCTAAAAAAATAGCATGCGTGGTGCATGCCGGAGATATGAATGTATGAAGAAAATAACGAGTAAGCAGATGCTTACTCGTTTTCTATTATCCTCTTTACTATGCGCGAGAAGTTCTTCTCTATGTATGTTCCGACCTTCAGAACGATCGGAACGCCGCTGTTGGTCGCGATATAGATGTTGCTGTCGTACTGGATGAGTCCCGCTATCCTGAGCCTCAGGCTGTGGGATATGTCTGAGAGCGACGGAACTACGCCGAGAGCCATCAGTTCCGGATCTACCTTGTTGACGACGCAGCACTTGTCTTTGATGCCCATCTTCTCGAGCTCTCTGTCAACGACGTCGGCGTCTCTGATGGAAGCAGCTTCAGGTTCCGTAATGACTACTACTGTATCAGCAGCGGCCACTGCGAGATCCATGTTCTCTCCTACGCCGGCTGAGCCGTCTATTATGATGTAGTCAAACTCGCTTTTGAGCCTTTCGCAAAGGACTTTGATATGAAGAGGCGTGATGTCTCTTTCGTCTCTGGGAGGAGCTGCGCTCATGAGATAGAGGGATTTGAACCTCTTGTCTCTTACCAGCGCCTGCTTGATCCTGCACATGCCGGAGACGACGTCCATTACGTTATAAACCACGTTGTTCTCAAGCCCGAGATATATATCGAGATTCCTCAGGCCCAGGTCCATATCTATAAGGACGACGCTGTTGCCGCCCATGGCAAGGAGCGCTCCCATATTGGAAGCGAAGAGCGTCTTGCCTGTTCCTCCTTTTCCGGAAACAACGGATATTACCTTACTCATCTTTTCCCCCTGACTATTCTATAACAGTCTCCATCGAGTAGTTAACGTAGTTGTCCTTCGTGTCAAAGTATTTTCCGATAACTTCTTTTACTATAGGCGCGACGTTTCCTGACGTCTTGCCCTGCGGCACCATGGCGCAGACAGCGATCTTCGGATCGTCAGCCGGCGCGAGCGCCACTATCCATGCGAACGGTTCGTATTCAGCCTTGTAAGCGTCTATCTGCTTCGTCGTGACTCGACCGTTCGTAAGATTGATAACGGCTCTTCTGACAGCGATATCCTCCGTCGTATAGAGATCTGGATACTGCTTCATGAGACGTTTCATCTCTTTGTTGACTCTGCTCCATGACAGGCTCGGTGCGATCTCGTAGAGATGCGACTTGATGTAGTCGACCTCCGACTTCGGGTTGATCTTACCGGATTTCTCAGCTGTACCTGTCTTGGCGGCGACCTTGATCTTGAATCCCTTGAAAGGCTTGTAAAGGCTTCCCTGAGATCCGTTGACAACGAGGCTCATGCCGCTGATTATATAATCGAAATATTTCTTGCTGTCGACTTTGACCTGAGTCGGCTTCGCTTTCTTCGTATTGCCCTGGCCCTGGACAGCCTTTACGACGCTGACCTGGTTGTGCGTACCGTGGTTTCCGAGGGTCGCGACGTAGTTCGCCATCTGCAGCGGTGTGTAGGAGTTTTCACCCTGTCCGATGGAGATGTTGAATGCGTCAGCCGTGTTCCAGGATACCTGCGGGTAGTAATCGAAGAGGAACATCTCTCCGACCTTCTGGCACTTGCCCTTCTTGACTCCGACGGAAGGAAGCATGTCGTTATAGAGCTCTTCCCATTCGATCTCCTTGTCGGAATCGAGCCATCCTACGATAGTCTCTATATTCTTGTCGAGAAGCTCGCTGTCTTTGACGACGCTCTTCTTGAAGTATTCTTCACTTGCAGCGTACAGTTCGTTCCTGAGGTTCGTCTTGCACGCCTCGATCTTTCTTTCTTCTGTCGGTACGGGGACGACGGCCTCATCGATCTCGATGCCCGTCGGCTTTCCAAGACCGTACTGCTCAGCCATCTTCGTGATCTTGTCGATGGTGATCTTCTTCGAGTATCCCATCGAGCCGCCGGATGCCCAGTCTTTGCCCGTACCTACATCATAGAAATAGTAGTTGCAGGATACCTCGAGAGCCGAGAACAGGTTCAGAGCTCCGTGAGTCCTTCCTTTGTGCTGGTTCCATACCAGGCAGGCGAACGTCGTTCCGCCGAGCTTGATCGCGCCGCCGTCGACGTAGTAAGCGTACGGATTAAGACCGCACTGAAGTCCCGTAGTCGCTGTGATCGGCTTGAACGTGGAACCGGGCTGAACTGTAGCCATCGTAGCGAGGTTGTAGAGCGGAGCCGGCGAGAGCGAATCTCTCGGGTTCGTGCTCTGGAGTTTTTCCCAGTTCTTGTCGCTGATGCCGTTTGCGAAGAGGTTCGGATCGTAGTCAGGATAGCTCGCCATTGCGAGGACGTCTCCCGTGTCTACCTCTATAGCTACTACAGCGCCTGTCTTGGCCTTTCCTGCAGCCTCTGTCGGTGTATTGCCGTAGTTTCCTACTACGGTGCCGCCGTATGTCATCGTCTTGATCGTCCTTTCGAGGATGTCTTCTGCGGTCTGCTGGAGCTCAAGGTCTATCGTAAGGAACATGTCCTTTCCCTTCTTTGCTCCTGTCTCGCTGATAACCTTCTGCGTCTGACCGAGGTTGTTGACCTGAACGACCTTCTGACCGTTCTTTCCTGCGAGGACGGATTCGAATTTTCCTTCTATACCTTCTTTACCTACGAGGGCGCTCGTCTCATAGCCCTTCTTCTCGTAAGCTTCTTTTTCAGCGTCGTTGATCTTGCCCATGTAGCCGAGGATGTGGCTGGCTGTGGCATGATGCGGATAATATCTGTTCGTCTCGGAAACTACCTCGACTCCGTTCAGGTTGCTGTTGTCTTCCTGGATGAGCATGACTGTCTTCGATGACAGCTTCTTTGCTATCGTAGCCGGGAGGTATTTGCTGAATCCGAGCGAGTCGAGCTCGTATCTCGCCTTCAGGATGATCCTTGCCTGCTTGTCGGAGAGAGCCGGATCTATTTCAGTATCCTCTCTGATCTCCTTAAAAGCTTCCTTGGCGGAGAGATCCATCTTGGATTCATCGTCGCCGAAGTAGATCTGCAGGAAGCGTTCCTTGTCCTGCTGCGCCGTATACTTCATGTCGGATACGGATATCGGCGGGAACTGGTTGTACGTCTGCTGCATCTCCTGCTGAGCGGCGTATCTGTCCAGAGAAGGATCTATGCCGAGCTTCGTTCTGAGTGCGTTGAAAGCCTCCTCGGCGGTAAGATCAGTCTTGAAGCCTTCTTTCTTCAGCCATTTCGTGATCTTTCTGTCATATGTATAATAGTATTTTCCGTTTTTGAATTTGATCGGGAAATTGTCGACGAAGTTGTCGCCGTTCTTTCTCATGATCTTGTAAAGATCAGATATCGTGTTGTTGAGTTCTTCGTTAGTCTGACCGCTCGATGAGAGCCTGAGCGAGAAGCTCTGCCTGTTTCCTGCAAGAAGTTTTCCGTTCCTATCGTAGATCTCTCCTCTCGGAGCAGTCGTATATATGGTCTTTGTCGAAAGAGAGTCCGCGTTCTCTTTCCACTTTTCATGCTGGAATACAGTAACGACAAAAAGCCTCGTGACCAGAATGATCGCAAGCAGCACAAGAAGAGCCATCAGCTGTGAATGCCTCGTCGGAAATCTGTTCTTCAATGCTTTGAGTACTTCGTTCATATGGTATACCTGTCGTTATGGTATTCTTCAGCTTTCGTATGCATTATTCCAAACATGATCGAAAGAACGATCACATTGTAGATGATGAATACCGGTTCTCTTTCCAAAATATAAATCAACCCAAACGGACTGCCAAGTATCTTCATTATTATGAAGTAAGCCGTCTGGAAGATCACAGTAGCTATAGCTCCTGTGACAGCCATCGTGATGAGCTTTTCTGCATTGAGCCATATCCTGGCCGCGGTCGCGAATATCCCTACAAAAAGATAGATCAGCGGCGTGATGCCCACATACTGGTTCACGCAGACATCGAGCAGCAATCCAAAGAAAAGAGCAAACGGGATACTTCTGTACCCGTCATCGTAAAGATATGTTATCGCGATCATCATGCACATTATGAGGTCGGGCCCCATGTTTCTGAACGTTATAGCATTGACGACAGAAAGCTGTGCAAGGAAGCAGAGCGCGAACAATAAGAGTACTCTTTTGAAACTCATTTGAATATCGCTACTTTCTGCAGGGAATCAAATGATACTGTCGGCCTTATCGTTATGACTTTGAGCTGTTTGTTCTCATCATAATCGACTTCCCTGACTTTGCCGATCTTTATGCCTTCGGGATATATTCCCACGCCGGATGTTACCAGCGTGTCACCCTTTACGATCTTAGCCTTTTCGTTCATTACAAAGCCTTCGAGCTCACCTTTGCTGTTCGCCTGAACAACGCCTGTGATCGACTGCTTTCTCGTAACTCTGAAACTGATGTTGTTGTTCTGTGAAAGTATGGAGACTACCTTCGACCAGTCCGATCCGACCTCCATGACTCTTCCTACGAGTCCGTTGCCGTCGACGACGATGTAATCTTCCTTGATACCCTTGTCGGTTCCGGCATCGACAGTGAACACTACATAGGGATTGGAGCTGTCGAGCTCAGTGATCCTCGCCGCAACGGCTTTGGATCTTCCCTGGTACGGCTCAAAGTTGAATGAGTTGGATAGTTTTTTGAGCTGCTTGAGTTCTTCACGCTTGATGGAAAGATCGCTGTTCTCAGTTTCGAGCTGTTCGACCTTTGCCTTCAGCTCTTCGTTCTCTTTCTTGATGTCGTTGTATGATATAACTCCGGCAACCGTGTTCCTGACACCGCTCGTTACAGTCATGAGCGGTTTTTCAAATTTGTGGACCAGGCTGTGAGCCCCTCTTCCGAGGAAGCTGGAGCCGCCCGCAGTAAGGAACGAAATTATAATAACCAGGCACAGAAAAAGTACTATGCCTGATATAACCGTAAATAATCTATGTTCTCTGAGCCAGTTCATATATAATTATCTCTTCTTATCACTTGCGTACAGTTCAAGTTTTTCAATATCATCGAGGCTTTTGCCTGTTCCGATCGCAACAGCTTCGTACGGCTGCTCTGCGATGCCGACAGACATGCTCGTCTTCTGCGAGATGAGCTTGTCAAGGTTCTCGATCATAGCTCCGCCGCCTGTAAGCATCATGCCTCTGTCAGCGATGTCAGCAGCGATTTCGGGCGGCGCCTTCTCAACTGTGTTCTTGATAGCGTCGACGATCATCTCCATGGACTCATGAAGAGCAGCTTCCATATCTTTGTTCGTGCACTTGAACTCCTTCGGAAGACCGGAGATGAGGTCTCTTCCTCTTGCGCTCATGGTTCTGAGGATCTCTTTTCCCTCTTCGTCCTTTTCGACCATTGCGCTTCCGACTCTGATCTTCAGCTCTTCAGCTGTCTTCTCACCGATGAGAACGCCCTTCTTCTTACGTACATATCCGATGATGGCTTCGTTGAACTTGTCGCCTGCATATCTGAGCGATGTGGATACGACGATGCCGCCAAGCGCGAGGATGGCGATGTCGCATGTGCCGCCGCCGATATCAGCGATCATGGATGCCTCTGAATCGTCTATGTCAAGTCCAGCTCCGATTGCAGCAGCTGTAGGCTCATCAAGGATATATACTTCTCTTGCTCCGAGGTCGCGAACTACTTCGTCGACAGCTCTCTTTTCGACTTCTGTGACGCCGCTCGGTACACCGATGGCGACTCTGAATCCGCTCGGATTCTTCTCGCCGAGAGCCTGCTTGATGAATCTCTCAAGCATCTCCGCCGTGAGATCGAAGTCGGAAATAACGCCGTCCTGGAGAGGTCTGATTACGACGATCTCCTTCGGCGCCTTGCCGTACATCGCCTTGGCCTTAGTTCCCGTAGCGATGATCTTCTGCGATCTCTTGTCATAAGCTATGCATGTCGCTTCGTTGAGTACGACACCTTTGTCCTTTATATAGATGAGGGTATTGGCAGTACCCAGATCTATGCCCATATCTTTTGATGATGAAAAACCAAACACTTAAATTCCCTCCGTTATCCGTTATATGTATCCTTTGTCACTGAGACTGACATAAATGCCGTCTCCAATGATAATGTGGTCAAGTACATCGATGCCGAGGATCTCTCCGGCATCTTTCAGTCTTTTTGTGACCTCCAGATCCTCTTCGCTCGGCGTCGGATCGCCGCTCGGATGGTTGTGGACGAACACAACTGCCGCGGCTCCGCATTTCACTGCCTGAGCGAATGACTCTCTCGGGTGGACGATGCTCGATCTGAGATCGCCTACCGATATGTTCTCCTCTTTGAGGATGTTTCCCTTCGAATCGAGAAGAAGCACATTGAAAAACTCTTTTTTCAGATACCTCATCTTCTCCATGAATACGGCCGCCGCAGTCTCAGGCGACGATATCTCTATCCTGTCCGTATTCCTGAGCGAGGATATCCGTTTCGCAAGCTCCAGCCCTGCAACTATCCTGCAGGCTTTTGCTTCCCCCAATCCTTCGATACCCATAAGTTCACTGACAGACATATAGGCCAGGGTCCTAAGACCACCGCCTCCTTCTGCCAGTATCCTGTGTCCGAGATCGACAGCCGAAAGGCTCTTCGTACCGGTCCCGATGATGATAGCCATCAGTTCCGCATTGGAAAGACTCTCGCTGCCGAAGCGCATCAGACGCTCTCTCGGCCTTTCTTCTTTAGCCAGTTCTTTTATGATCATTCTACGCTCCGTTTCCTGCCGGTCGGAGCCGCACCGCCGGTGCCGTTCATAAAAACTGCGCTATATATTTTAACACTATTTAGTGCTGCTTACAATGCTTTTTATGGCATCTACAACTTCATCGATGGTCATGTCCGACGTGTCTATTTCAACGGCATCGTCCGCTTTTCTGAGGGGATCTGTCTCTCTCGTCATGTCCTGATGATCCCTTTCGATCATCTCCCTCAGAACGTCCTCGTACTCTACGCTTTCGCCCTTTGCGATGAGCTCGTCGTAGCGGCGCTTTGCCCTGACTTCGGGCGACGCCGAAAGGAAGATCTTGACCGGAGCGTCAGTAAGCACATTGGTCCCGATGTCCCTGCCGTCCATTATGACGTCCTTGTTCTTTCCCATCTGTCTCTGCAGCGCGACCAGCTTTTTCCTGACCGCCGGAACAGCCGATACCTTCGATGCCATCATCGACATCTCCGGCGTCCTGATCTGGCCCGAGACGTCTTCTCCGTCGAGGTATATCTTCCCGTCTATGAAATCGATATCGGTGCCGTCGAGCATGGCCTGAAGCGATCCCGCATCAGCCGGGTCTACTCCGCACTTCGATGTCTTCAGTCCGATCGCCCTGTACATAGCGCCCGTATCGATATATTCGAGTCCAAGATCCGCGGCGAGCAGCTTCGCTATCGTGCTCTTTCCTGCTCCGCCCGGACCGTCTATAGCAATAGTAGGCATTAGTCCTCCTTAAAGTCTCTCTTGCTGCCGAGCAGCTTTTCTATCTCGTTGATGAATGTGTTGATGTCCGTGAACTGCCTGTATACGCTGGCGAATCTGACGTAAGCGACCTCATCCAGATCGCGGAGTTTTTCCATGACCAGCTCTCCGATGAAGGTGCTCTTGACCTCTTTTTCCATCATGTTGTTAAGACCGCGTTCGATATCATCGATCGCAGCTTCCATCTCAGAAAGAGCGACCGGCCTTTTTTCGCAGGCCTTGATGATGCCGTTGAGTATCTTGTTCCTGTCGAAGGTCTCACGGCTGCCGTCCTTCTTGATGACTACGAGAACGGTCTCTTCGATCTTTTCGTATGTGGTGAATCTCTTACCGCATTTTTCGCATTCACGTCTCCGCCTTATTGCGTGGCCTTCCTCTGTGTGCCTGGAGTCGATGACTTTAGTATCCCGGTTTTCACAGTATGGACATCTCATTGTGCTTTACTCCTCCGTATCATACAATCCAAATAAGTATTACTAACTGATTATACTGCATATTGTGGTTTTTCTCAACGAAGAAACACCTTTTATCACAATTCAAAACGGAGCGCCTAAGCGCTCCGTCTGTATTCGTCTTATTTGACTTTTGCGTTCTCAAGCAGGAAGTCCAGTACCTTTTCTCTGTATACATATGTAAGCAGGTTCTCCTTGCCTCCATTTGCTTCTTCGAAAGTCTGACCTGTCGCTTCTTTGAACGAATCCTCATCGTAGCCGTAGGAATCGAGCGTCTCCTTGACGAACTTGTCATAGTCGTCACCGGATACCTCTATGCCCTCTTTGTCTGCGATAGCGAAGATTATCAGTTCTTCCTTGACGACAGCCTTGGCCTGGGATTTGATCTCCTTCTTGAATTCCTTTTCGGTCATGCCCATCTGCTGCTCGAGGAAGTCTGCAAGCTCAAGATCGTTCTCCTTGGCGTATTCTTCATACATCTGAGTATATCTTTCGACTACTGCGTCGATCTGCTTTTCAGGATACTTTTCCTTGCCGTCATCGTCCTTGAGCACTTCTGTGCCTTCAACGACCTTGGACCAGAGACTGTCTTTCTGCGTGCTCTCGCCCTGTTCGGTCTTTTCCTTCTTCAGCTGTTTTCTGATATACTTTTCATATTCAGCTACTGTCTCGCACTTTCCGTCAGTATCGTCTTTGATGAAGTCTTCATCAAGTTTCGGAGTCTTAGTGACCTTTTTGGAGTTGACAGTTACAGTGAATACAACATCTTTTCCTGCGTAATTCTTATTACTGTAATCCGACGGGAATTTGAGTTTCAGTTCTTTTGTATCACCGACCTTGACGCCGATAAGTCCGGATTCGAAACCATCGATGAACTGTCCGGAACCGATGACGAGGCTTGCGCCCTCAGCGTTGCCGCCGTCGAACGGCTTGCCGTCGATCTTTCCGACATAGTCGATATTGACGTTATCGCCGTCCTTGACCGTGCCTTCAGTTGAATCGACCTGCTCGGCCTTTGCCTTGCGATTCTCCTTGATCCTCTCGCTAACTTCCTTGTCTGTCACCTTCACTGAGAAGGATTTGACTTCGAGTCCCTTGTACT
>CAMNNG010000010.1 GCA_946545145.1 uncultured Bacillota bacterium | reverse complement strand
CTGTTCGGGCTCTCATCCGAGAAGTTCATTATATTGTTTTTGAGAAAAGAGAAGAAAAAGATCACTTTTGCTTCACTCGTAGGGTTATTATGTATACTTGTCTTTTCCTTCTCTTTTTCCAATGATTTTCTGAAAGATGAATGCGTTTTCGTAGATGTCGGGCAGGGTGCATGTGTCCACTTCAGGGCGCCCGGCGGAAAGAACATTTTGGTCGACGGAGGCGGAAGACCTGACTTTTCTTCAGGAAAAGAAAGCGGCAGTTTCGATGTCGGAAGGAAGATACTGAAACCGTATCTTCTGAAGAATGGAGCGAGGAGCGTGGATATAGCGTTTCTTACTCATCTTGATGCCGATCACTACAATGGGATAGTTTCTATAGCCAAAGACGGGATGGTGAAAAAGATTGCTGTCCATGAGTGTCTTGAGGATGAGGTCGAAAGGATAGCTGAAGACACCGGTATGGACAGAAGAAATATCGTGCTGCTAAGGACGGGGCAGAAGATCAGGATCGGGAGCGGCGCTTTTGGCAAAAGAAGCAGAGCGGTTAGCATCACTGTGATGGGACCTGTCAGCAGCGGTGATTCTGAGAACGCTAACAGCCTGGTGCTCAAATTTGATTATTATGGCGCGTGTTCCGTAATGATCACAGGTGATGCCGATGAAGCTGAAGAAGGATCGCTCGTATCCGCTTACCGGAGCAAACTCTCCTGCGATGTGATGCAGGCTGCGCATCACGGCAGCAGGTATGCTTCTACGGATGCCTTTCTGGATGCGGTAAGCCCGAAGGCGGCTGTCATCCAGGTAGGAAAGAACCATTATGGTCATCCAGCTGACGAGACTCTCGAAAGGCTGGCGGGGCACGGAGCATCTGTCTTCAGGAATGACGAACACGGCGCTGTCGGGATAGATGTGGATAAGAAAGAAATCAACGTTATGCGAAGACGGTGAAAACAGTTCTAAACAATAACTTTTTTGATGTTATTTTGCGCTTTATTTCTATCTTAGTTCGTCGAGGCTGCGGTTCAGCACTCCGCCCGCGAAGAGGATCATGACCATGACCCAGAGCCAGAGGAACATCAGGAAGAGCGATGCCAGTGACCCGTAGATCGAAGCGTTGAAGATCCACGGCATGAACAGTGAGAAGAGCTTCGTGAAAGCGAACCAGCAGACGCATGTGAGAAGCGCGCCGGGAAGGCAGCTTCTGAAGGATCTGTGCTTCGAGGGAAGCAGGGCGTAGATCGCTATTATCACGAGTACCGCGAAGACCATGACGACCAGTGATCCGGTCTGAAAGATGGAATCGATGTCCGGAAGCAGTGTTTCAAGGCTGTCCGGACTAAGTCTTTCGATGATATCACCGATAACTCCCATGATCGATTTCTCGAGCATCTGGAACACGAGCATTGCCGGGATCAGGATGACAAGCAGCAGAGTGAAGAGAACGCGCTTGAGTGTATCTTTGGCAAAGCCGCCGATAAGAGGCTTCAGCGCCAGGCTTTCTTCTTTCTTTTCTATAGCGGCATCCTCTTTGTTCAGCTGGTTGAGACCCTTCTGTATCGCGGAGACGCCTTTGCTTGCCGACCACAGGGTGGTGACGGCAGCTATAGAGGCGAGCAGGCCGTTTGACTGATCTTTCAGATTCGATATCACGGATCCGACCAGCTTTTCTATTGGCTCAAGGTCGGGAAGAAGCCTGAAGAGCAGGCCTGAGACATCCTCTGCCGAATAGCCGGGCAGAAGATTGATGACGGATATTATCAGCATCACAAAAGGAAACAGCGCTGTCACTATGAACAGCGTGGAGTTGCCTGCGAATACCGGCATGTTCTTTTCGGTGAATATACCGATCCCGCGTTTGATCACATCAAGTGCCCGTGCTGGCAGTCCTTTTGTTTCTTCCATAACCTGTTACCATATAAAAACTATTCTACTCTTATGGAGTATACCACACATCGGCACCATATTTCCTTTGCAATCTGTATGCGCAGGTGCTATACTTCATTCGGTGGACGGTATTCACAACGGAAACTGTACCGGATCAAAACTTAAAAAAGACCGAAAATGCAGCGCTTTTAAGCCGAAGGACCTGTATCGGATGTGACATCTCATTTATTAGAAAGAGGTGGTCATGTGAGGATCGGATTTATAGGAGCCGGCAAGGTCGGCTTTACGCTTGGAAAGTATTTTGCAACACACGGTAAGGAGGTTACAGGCTATTACAGCCGCAACACTTCGTCTTCGAGCGAAGCAGCAGAGTTTACAGGCACGTCGGTATTTGAAACGATTGAGGAACTCGTAGGTTCCAACGATGTCATTTTCCTGACGGTCCCGGACGGCAGCATCACCTCGGTCTATGAACAAGTCATACAGTATCCCGTAGAGGGCAAGTTCATCTGCCACTGCAGCGGCGCTCTCGCGTCGAAGGACGCCTTCCCGGGGATCAGAGATCACGGCGCGTTCGGATATTCCGTTCATCCCCTGTTCGCAGTAAGCGACAAATACAAAGCTTACGAAGAACTTGCGGATGTTTTTTTCGCTGTTGAAGGCGATGAAGAGCACATCGGAGAGATCGAAGGGATGATGAGAGATCTGTGGCTGAGATACCAGAGGATAGACTCATCTGCCAAGACCGGATATCACTGTGCGGCAGCGATGGTCTCGAATCTGATGGTGGGACTCATCGGACAGGGGGTAGACATACTGAAGGGATGCGGCTTCAGCGAAGATGACGCCATATCTGCTATTGGACCTCTGGTGAGGGGCAATGTCCATCACATACTGGAGGACGGCCTTGCGCCGAGCCTTACGGGCCCGCTCGAAAGAGGGGACGCCGGAACGCTCAGAAAGCATCTGGACGTTCTTGCGGGCGATAAGGACAAGCAGGACCTTTATACGATACTTTCGAAGAGCATCCTGCCGATAGCGAAGAAAAAGCACCCTGAAAGAGATTATTCAGAAATAGAAGAATTACTTGGAGAGTAAGAAAATGATCATTGCAAAAACACCGGAAGACGTTAAGAAAGTCGTCAGCGGATGGAAAAAAGAAGGACTGAAGATAGGGCTCTGCCCGACGATGGGTTATCTGCATGAGGGACATGCCTCCCTCGTCGATGCCTCGGTCGCGAACTGCGACAGAACTATAGTCAGCGTATTCGTCAATCCGATACAGTTCGGACCGACGGAAGACCTGGCTACATATCCGAGAGATTTCGAGCGTGACTGCGCGCTTCTTGAAGAGCACGGCGCAGACCTCGTGTTCCACCCGGACCCGGAAGATATGTACTTCGACGATTTCTGCACATACGTAGATATGGATGTTCTTCCCGACACGCTCTGCGGAGCATCGAGAGCCGGACACTTCAGAGGCGTATGCACAGTAGTCAACAAACTGTTCAATATCTCGAAAGCGGACATGGCCTTCTTCGGAAAGAAGGACGCCCAGCAGCTCGCCGTCATCAAGAGGATGGTAAGAGACCTCAACATCGATATCGAGATCTACGGATGCCCGATCGTAAGAGAGGATGACGGTCTCGCGAAGAGCTCGAGGAACACTTATCTTTCTGATGAAGAGAGAAAGGCAGCGCTCATCCTTTCGAGAACTGTACTCGAAGGCCAGCACATCTGCGCGGCGGGAGAGAGAAACAGCGCCGCCCTGAAAGAAGCGATGATGAAAAAGCTCGCCGAAGAGCCCATGGCAGACGTTGAATACGTTGAAGTGGTAGACGGTCTCAACATGCAGCCGGTCGAAGAGTTCAAAGAAGGGGACCTCGTCGCAATGGCCGTACGCATCGGAAAGACCAGACTCATAGACAACTTCACTGTCGGCGACCCTGATATTGTTATATAGTGCGGTAATGTTGTATAATGGATATACAAAGTAGCCGTATGCGATTTTGCACTGAAGTGTGATGGAAAACGGAGGTAAACAATAATGATGATCGATATGCTCAAAGCAAAGATACACAGAGCCACGGTCACCCAGGCTGAACTTAATTACGTCGGCAGCATCACCGTTGACGAAGATCTTCTCGATGCTTCGGGGCTTCTCGAATATGAGAAAGTCCTTATCGTCGATATCGACAACGGAAACCGTTTCGAGACATATACGATATGCGGCGAAAGAGGAAGCGGCATAATGTGCCTCAACGGAGCGGCAGCGAGGAACGTCAGCGTAGGAGACAAGATAATAGTAATGGGATTCGCTCAGATGGATCCCGAAGAAGCAAAGAACTTCAAACCGAAGGTCATTCTTGTCGATGACGAAAACAAGATCACGAAAGCCTGCAATTACGAAAAGCATGGAGAGCTTGTTTGATGAAAAGAAATAAAGGTCAGGTATTCAACAAATTGTTACAGGACATAAATGCAGGAGACATCCCGAATGTTCTCCTGCTTTTCGGTGAGGAAGCCTTCCTTACCGACTGGGCAGAGAGCAGGCTCGTCGAGCGGTTCGTTTCGGAGGCGGCGAAGCCTCTGGACTTCATCCGCTTTGAGCAGGGGAATCTCAGCACGGATGATCTTGTAAGCGCATGCGAAACGATGCCGATGTTCTCGGAGAGAAAAGTCGTCGTCATCGAGTCGATACTTGACATGGAAAAAGAAGATCTTGCTTATCTGGACAGCGTGCCTGACGGATGCCTTCTTATTATAAAGGCTATCGATGAGAAAGCGAACAAGAAGGCGTCGAAGCTCGTGAAGTCGCTCGGCAAAAACGCCGGCTCTTACGAATTCGGACCTATAACGGAAGACGAACTGAAAAAGTTCATAGTCAAGCGTTTCCGCTCGGCCGGAAAGAACGTTTCGCCTCAGGCCGTATCTCTTCTGATCGCAAACTGCGGCTATATGAATAAGGAAATAGATTACGCTCTTTATAATCTCGAGAACGACATAAGGAAGATGGTCGCTTACTCGGGCAGCGAGGTGATCACCGAGGAAGACGTCCTGGCCGGACTCTCCGACAACATCGAGCACAACGTTTTCAAGATGCTCGACGCGATCAGCGACAAAAAGAAGGACGTCGCCTTCGCGATGCTGCACGATATGATCAAGTCCGGAAGACGGATAGGTCAGAGCTCGGGCAGGAACGAGCATACGATCCTGGCGACGATAGCGGGGCAGCTCGAACTGATGCTTGAGGTCAAGCAGTTCAGCGAGCAGGGCCTCGGCAAATCGCAGATAGCGAGAAAACTGAAGGTCCATGAATACAGGGTCGAGAAGGCTCTCAAGTTCAGCAGGAACTATGATGAGAACGATCTCATACGCATAGTGAAGGCGGCCTTCGATACTGATGAAAGGATCAAATCCGGGCTGCTCGACGCGGGTCTCGCGCTGGAAATGCTGATAGCGGGGATATGATTCATTGATGTTGAAAGATGATGCAAAAAGTCAGACGATTCATGCTGAATCTTTCTTCATCTACACGTTGATTTTTGTACATGCGGTGTTATAATCTATATTAGCATGTTAAACAAATAACAAATATCTACTTATTAACCTTGGAGGAATTGCAAAATGAGCGAACAAAAGTGCGACTGCGGGAACAGATCCCAGCAGTTCAAAGAACTGGCGCCTGTACTCAAAGAGTACGCTAAGGTGCCGGGCAGTTTGATTACCATTCTTCAGAACGCTCAGGAGATCTACGGCTATCTTTCGCCGGACCTGATCAACTACATTTCTGAAGAGACGGGCATCAGACCTGCCAAGATCTACGGCGTAGCAACGTTCTATGCACAGTTCAGGATGGAGCCTGTAGGCAAATACCTGATCATGCTTTGCAAGGGAACAGCCTGCCACGTCAACGGATCTGACATGATCGAAGAGTCGGTTTGCGAGCACCTGGGAATCCAGGACGGCGAGACGACTGAAGACGGCATTTTCACACTGAACAATGTTGCCTGCCTCGGATGCTGCTCGCTGGCTCCTGTAATGATGGTGCAGAGTGCCGACGGTGATGAAACATACGGCAACCTCACTAAGGATTCAGTAAAAGATATCCTGGATGAGATCAGGAAGAACGCTTAGGGGAGGTGGAACGCATGAAAGTAATCATAGGACAGGGCAGCTGCGGTATCGCCTCCGGCGCAAAGAAGACCGAAGCTGAATTCAAAAAGCAGATAAAGGACAAGAAAGTCAAGGCCGAAGTAGGCATCACAGGATGCGTAGGAATGTGCTACCTCGAGCCTATCGTTGACGTTTATGAAGACAACGGTGAGTGCACACGTTACGTCCGCGTACAGCCGGAGAACGTCGAAGCTATCGTTGACAGCCACCTCAAAGACGGCAAAGTCGTTGAGGAACTCGTAGTTAAAGATGAAGACGCTGCATTCCTCGAGCAGCAGCAGAGAGTCGTTCTGAGGAACGCCGGAATCATCGACCCGGAGAACATCGAAGAGTACATCGCTACAGGCGGATATGAGGCTATTGCCAAGGTACTCAAGGAGATGACACCGGAAGACGTCATCGAAGAGATCAAAGTATCCGGCCTCAGAGGCCGCGGCGGCGCAGGCTTCCCGACATGGTTCAAGTGGAACGCAGCGCTGCAGAACAAAGCAGACATCAAGTACGCTGTATGTAACGCCGACGAAGGCGACCCGGGCGCATTCATGGACAGATCCGTCCTCGAAGGAGACCCGCATTCGCTTATCGAAGGCATGATCATCGGCGGATACGCCATGGAAGCTCAGCAGGGCGTCGTTTACTGCCGTGCTGAATATCCGTTGGCTATCAAGAGACTCGACAAGGCCATCAAAGATGCAAGAGCCAAGGGCTTCCTTGGAAAGAACATCTTCGGATCGGGATTCAACTATGACATCATGATCAAGGCCGGCGCAGGCGCTTTCGTATGCGGCGAAGAGACAGCTCTCATCGCATCGCTCGAAGGTGAGCGCGGTATGCCGAGACTCAAGCCGCCTTTCCCGGCTGCAAAGGGATTCTGGCAGAAGCCGACAAACATCAACAACGTTGAGACATGGGCAAACGTTCCGTGGATCATCACGAACGGCGGAGAAGCGTTCGCTGCTATGGGCAAGGGCCCGAGCAAGGGAACGAAGGTATTCGCTCTCGCAGGAAAGATCAAGAAGGGCGGTCTTGCCGAGGTACCGATGGGTATGCCGATCAAAGACGTCATCTTCGGTATCGGCGGCGGAATCAAGAACGACAAGAAAGTCAAGGGCGTCCAGATGGGCGGACCTTCCGGCGGCTGCGTACCGGCAGAACTCTTCGATACACCTGTTACATATGAAGACATCACAAAGACAGGCGCTATCGTCGGATCCGGCGGTATGATCGTCATGGACGAAGATACATGTATGGTAGACATGTCCAGGTTCTTCCTCGACTTCACGAAGAAAGAGTCCTGCGGCAAGTGCAACTACTGCCGTATAGGTACAAAGAGAATGCTCGAGATCCTCGAGAGGATCACAAAGGGCGAGGGTAAGGACGGAGACATCGAGCTTCTTGAAGAGCTCGCTGGAAAGATCAAGGACGGCGCAATGTGCGGCCTCGGTCAGACAGCTCCGAACCCGGTACTGACGACTCTGAAATACTTCAGAAACGAATACGAAGACCATATTTACAACCACAAGTGCACAGCGAAGTCCTGCAAGGCTCTCATCAAGTATGAGATCACAGACAAGTGCAAGGGCTGCACGCTCTGCTCGAAGAAGTGCCCGGTCGGCGCTATCACAGGCGAAGTCAAGGGTCAGCACGTCATCGACCAGACGAAGTGCGTCAAGTGCGGCAGATGTATGGAAAACTGCAACTTCGGTGCAATAACGGTAGAGTAAAGAGGGAGGAAGACAATGGAAAAATTCAGATTGAACATCGACGGTAAAGAAGTCTTTGGCCTCCCGGGTCAGACGATTCTTGAAGTCGCCAGAGAAAATGACATTGAGATCCCGACGTTCTGTTTTGACGAGAGAACAAAGATCTACGGAGCATGCGGACTTTGCGTATGCGAAGTAGAAGGAAACCCGAAACTCGTCAAGGCATGCGCTACGGATATCATGCCGAACATGGTAGTTAAAACAAATACAGAAAGAGTTACTGAGTCGAGAAAGACGAACCTCGAGCTTCTCATCTCGAACCATCTCGGTGACTGCCGTCCGCCTTGCGTACTGGCATGCCCGGCTCACACAGACTGCCAGGGTTATGTAGGACTCATCGCGAACGGTGAATACGAAGCAGCTCTCGAGCTCGTCAAGGAAAAGATTCCTCTTCCGGCATCGCTGGGAAGAGTCTGCCCGCATCCGTGCGAAAAGGACTGTAGACGCGGCCTCATCGAAGAGCCGGTTTCCATCCAGATGCTCAAGAGATTCGTTGCTGATCAGGATCTGGGCGGCGAAGAGAAATTCGTTCCGGACTGCGAACCTGACACAGGCAAGACAGTAGCCGTCATAGGCGGCGGCCCGATGGGTCTTTCAGCTGCTTACTTCCTGAGAAGGATGGGACACAGCGTCAAGATCTTCGAGTCGATGCCGAAGGCCGGCGGTATGCTCCGCTATGGTATTCCGGAGTACAGACTGCCGAAGGCTGTCGTTGACGAAGAGATTGCTACTATCGAAGAGATGGGCGTTGAGATCGAATGCAACGTCAGAGTCGGAAAAGACATCTCCTTCGAGAGGATCAGAGAAGAATATGATGCAGTACTGCTCGGTATCGGCGCATGGAAGTCGACAGGCGTAGGCTGCAAGGGCGAGGATGCTGACGGCGTAGTCGGCGGTATCGACTTCCTGAGAAAGGTAGTCAGAAACGAGCCGTTCGAACTCGGCAAGAAAGTTGCTATCGTCGGTGGCGGTAACACAGCTATGGACGCCTGCAGAACAGCAGTAAGACTCGGAGCTGAAAAGGTTTACAACATCTATAGAAGAACTAAGGACGAGATGCCGGCTGACATGGTCGAGATCCTTGAAGCTGAAGAAGAAGGCGTTGAATTCCTGAACCTCAGAAACCCGAAGGAGATCAAGACGGACAAGAACGGTCACGTCAACAAGGTCGTCCTCCAGGTAATGGAGCTCGGAGAGCCTGACGCAAGCGGAAGAAGACGTCCTGTAGAGGTCAAGGGCCAGACAGAGACTATCGAAGTCGACACTATCATCCAGGCTATCGGCCAGGCTGTTGACTCGAATCTCTTCAAGAAGATGGAGAAGACGAGAAAAGGCGCTATCGCTTACGATCCTGAGACGTTCCAGACGAGCATCCCGGGCGTATTCGCCGGCGGCGACTGCGGTAACGACAAGATCTCGATCGCTGTCGAGTCCATCGCTGACGCAAGAAAAGCAAGTGAATGCATCAACTCATACCTCAACGGAGAGATCGTCAAGTACGAGACACCGTTCTGCGTAACGAGAGACGATATCACAGAAAAGACATTCGAAGACAGAGAGAGAATGTGCCGTCCTGAGATGGACATCCTCGAAGCAAAAGAAAGAAAAGACAACTTCTCCGAAGTCATCCCGGTCGGATTCACGGCTGAGGACGCTGAGAAGGAAGCAAGCCGCTGCCTCGAGTGCGGATGCCACGACTACTTCGAATGCAAACTCATACAGTATGCAAGAGACTACAATGTCGAGCCTGAAAGATTCGCAGGCGACAAGAACACGATCGACTTCAACGACGATCATCCGTTCATCGTTCGCGACCCGAACAAGTGCATCCTGTGCGGACTGTGCGTAAGAGTCTGCGACGAAGTCATGGGCATCGGAGCTCTCGGCCTCGTCAACAGAGGATTCGACACAGTCGTCAAACCGAACATGGAGAAGCCGCTCATCGAGTCCGGATGCGTATCGTGCGGACAGTGCGTAAGCGTCTGCCCGGTCGGCGCT
This sequence comes from uncultured Bacillota bacterium, assembly GCA_946545145.1. GTDB lineage: Bacteria > Bacillota > Clostridia > Peptostreptococcales > Anaerovoracaceae > UBA3738. The sequence continues at coordinate 7,745 of CAMNNG010000010.1, read as the reverse complement.
CTCCAGGAGAGACAGACTGTTGCCAAGGAAGTTCCTGTTGACGCAGATGTATATGAGACAACATGCTCGTACTGCTCGGTTGGCTGCGGATTCGACCTCGAATCTTATGCTGACATGCTGATCAAGGCTAACCCGGACAAGAACGCTCCGGTCAATGCAGGCCTTGGCTGCGGAAAGGGCAAGTGGGGATTCGACTGCGCTATGCTCGAAGGAAAACTCGAAGAGCCGCAGATCAAGTCCGGCAAGGGCTTCAGAGAGACAGACTACCACGAAGCTTGCGTAATGGTAGCCAAGAAGACAGAAGCTCTCGCAACGAAGTACGGCAAGGATGCTGTAGCAGTTGCTATATCCGACAGATTCACGAACGAAGAAGCTTACACGATGAAGAAGCTTGCTGACCTCATGGGCGCAAGAACGCTTTGCTTCAACAACCGTCAGAGCGGTATGGAAAGCGTACTGGGCGTAGAAGCTACACCGAACACGATCGATGAGCTGCTTCCGACAGATGTTATCATCGCGTTCGACTTCGTATCGGAAGACAACCCGGTAATCCAGCTGAAGATGAAACAGGCTTCAGAGCGTGGAGCTAAGGTAGTTCTCGTCAATCCGCACGGAATGGATGAGGAATACAACTTCGCTTATAAGATCTACAGAACGAAGAATGACGTCTCCGTTCTCAAGGAGATCGCAAAGGCACTCCTCGATGCAGGATGCAAGTCGTCCGCTAAGGGCTTCGCAGCATTCAAGAAGAGCATCAAGGAAGTCAAGGTTTCGAAGAACATGGCAGAGCTCGCAGAGCTTTACATGGATGCCAAGAAGGCTATGCTCGTATTCCAGCAGAACGTTATGTCTGTTGAAGCAGGCGAGCTGATCGCTGACATCGCTCTTCTGTCCGGTCACATCGGCGCAGCAAGAGACGGTATCCTCCAGATCAGACCGAAGAACAACTCGCAGGGTATCAGAGACATCGGTATCACTGCAGGCGCAGAGGCTATGGACGGAATCAAGGCTCTCGTATGCTTCGGTGAAGATCCGGATGCCAAGCTCCTCAAGGATGTCGAGTTCCTGGCTGTAGTCGACACGCACATGACGAAGACTGCTCAGGCTGCTGACGTAGTCATCCCGGGTACAGGATTCGCAAGTGCTGACGGTACATTCACGAACACTGAAAGAAGACTCCAGGGTGTCAACCCGGCTATAGATGAGGGAGTTGAGCTCTCCAACTGGGAAGTTGCTCAGGCTATCGCTTACGTCTATGAAGAAGACTTCGGATTCGAAGATGAGTACGATATCATGGACGAAATGGTAGACGTTATCCCGGCATACAGAGATGCTGAACTCGGCGAAGTTCTCGTAGGTGTCGAAGTTCCGAAGGATCCGAAGTTCGCAGTAGTCGAAAAGGCTAAGATGTACGATCCTCTGGCATGCACAGACAACCTCATGAACACCATTGCTGAGAGACTTCCGAAGCCGCAGGTAATGACAAAATAACTGATATATAATTATCAGGATACAAGAAGAAGCCCACGCGGCTTCTTCTTTGTTTTATGTTGAATTCATTCGAGGAGGGCTTTGGAAAGTCGGCTGCGCTTTCTAAATGCAACAAACAGAGAATCTTGTAGAAAAAGTAAAATTTAACATTTAAAAGAATAAACCTATCAATCTAATTACACTTGTCACATATGAATTTAGTGATAAAATAATTATGTGTGAATAAATAATTGAACTAGTTAGTGAACAGAAGGAAGTATGAAAAGCGGAGAAAAGACTAAAGAAAAAATAGCTGCGGCATTCAAGCAACTAATGGTCCAGAGACCATTCGACAACATTACGATCACAGATATCACTGACGCCTGCGGACTGAACAGACTGACTTTTTATTATCATTTCCAGGACAAATACGATCTGATGAACTGGATCTTCTACAGAGATGTGATCAGCCCCATCAGAGGGAGCGTCAATGCGGAAAACTGGCCGGACAAACTCTATGCGGCCCTGAAAGTACTCAAGGAAGACGGGGATTACTACTGCAGTTCTGTCTCATATGACAGAGTGGAGCTCAGAAGATACATCTTCGAAGTCTCATCTGAGATCATGACTGAAGTGGTCCGTGGTATTACGAAAGACAGCAACGCGGAAGATGATCATGTATCATTCTTTGAAACATTTTTATCTCACGGTCTTTCGGGGATACTGTTCGACTGGATACAGGCAGGCATGGCGGAAGATCCTGAGATCATCGTGAAGAATCTGGTCAGAATTGTCGACGAATCAAGTGTGCAGACCATCAAAAATGCAGCAGAGATAATCTAGGCGTAATAACGATCGAAACAGTGAATGTAAAACAATGAACGTAAAAAAGAGACCGCGATTTGCGGTCTCTTTTAATGATCACGTCAGGACAATTATTTTCCTGTGAAGTTCGGCTTTCTCTTTTCAACGAAAGCAGCTGTTCCTTCGAGTCTGTCTTCTGTAGCGAATGCGCTTGTGAAGCCCTGGATCTCGAATGCCGATGCAGCGCGAACATCCATGTCGGATACGTTGTTGATGATCTTCTTGCAGACAGCAACTGCGAACGGAGCCTGCTTAGCGATCTTTCCTGCGAGTTTCTCAGCAGCAGGGATGAGTTCTTCCGGCTCGCATACGTCTTCTACGAGACCATACTTCAGAGCGTCTTCAGCACCGATCATAGCGCCTGTGAAGATGAGCTTTTTAGCCATGCCTTTGCCAATGAGTCTCTGCAGTCTGACGCAGCCGCCGTATCCCGGTGTAAGACCAAGACCTACTTCCGGCTGTCCGAATTTAGCTGCTGTGCTTGCGAGTCTGATGTCGCAGGACATAGCCATCTCGCAGCCGCCGCCCAGAGCGAATCCGTTGATAGCAGCGATGACCGGCTTGCTCATTCCTTCGATGAACATAGCGAGCTTGTGGCCGAGTGCCGAGTAAGCCTGACCTTCAGCAACAGTCATAGTGGACATTTCAGAGATGTCAGCGCCGGCGATGAAAGCTTTGCCTTCGCCTGTGAAGATAACTACTTTGACAGCAGCATCATCTTCAGCTTCGTTGAATGCTCCATAAAGATCGTCGAGCATCTTTCCTGAAAGAGCGTTCATTACCTTCGGATTGTTTGCGGTAATGTATGCTATATCGCCTTTGACTTCGTATTTGACCAATTCGTACATAATCAGTTCCATCCTTTCGTGACTGTGAATTATTTGTCATAATTTTAACACGGGCACGGCTTATTATCAACCGTGCCCGATGTTTTTCATGTGTATTTCGTGGGTAAAAAGGGGATTTTCCAGCTATTTGCAGATCATGACCAGGACCGTTCCGCTGTAGACGGTGATCTCAGCCTTTTCGCCTGTTACAAAGTTGCTTACCCCGAGCGGTCTGTCGCTCGTCATGTGGTAATGTTCGAGCGGCCATTCGACGCCTGTGACGCTGACCTCAGCCTCGTCGGAGTGGGCGAGTATGGAGAGGTTGACGTCACGTCCGGCAGAAAGAGTAAGCGAACCGCTCTCAAGAACTGTGAGATAATTCCTTTCGTCCTTCATGGATATGTCTACGCCATGCCTGTAAAAGTCGACCATGTTCTGTATATTGCCCAGAGTGTGGTCGATCCTGCCGCCGAATCCGCCTGCGATGAGGACGCTGCTGCAGCCTTCGCTTACTGCTGTATCCACCGCGAGCTCAAAGTCGGTTTCGTCCTTATGCCAGTTCGCTGTGATCATTTTGACCTCTGGAGGAACGATAAGGTTTTTCTCGTCAACCGAGTCGAGGTCTCCGACCAGGATATCGGGCACGATCCCTTCTGCCGCAGCCCTTTCAAAGCCTGCGTCCGCGCAGATAACGAGGGATGAAGCGAGCTCCTCGTCGCTTACTATATTTCTGATGCTGCCTTCTATGTAGGCAGGTATTATGATGCATTTCTTTTCCATACGGATATATTACTACAAAACGGAGTTTTATGCACGGAAAGGCGCCGGGGCTCATCCGGCCGGAGCCCAAATCAAAGTTGGAATGTTTCCTGTGATGTGCTAAAATCTTATATGTATAATTGAGGGTTTTGAAAATTATGGCGAAAGGAGAAGAATACTATGTTAATGACTGCACCGGAATATATAGAAAGCCTCAGGCAGCTGAAAACAAGGGTATATATGTTCGGAGAGAAAATCGAAAACTGGGTAGATCATCCCGTCATCAGACCTTCGATCAACAGCGTCGCGATGACTTACGGTCTTGCGCAGGACGATGAATACAAAGATCTCATGACAGCCACATCGAATCTTACAGGTGAGACGGTCAACAGATTCAATCATATACATCAGAGCACCACAGACCTCGTGAACAAGGTCAAGATGCAGAGACTTCTTGGACAGAAGACGGCATCGTGTTTCCAGAGATGCGTAGGAATGGACGCGTTCAACGCTATGTATTCCACGACTTTCGAGATCGATGAAGCGCATGGAACTCACTATCACGAGAATTTCGTCAACTATCTCAAATACATCCAGGAAAAGGACTACATCGTTGACGGAGCGATGACAGACCCGAAGGGCGACCGCAGCAAGGGCCCGTCGGATCAGGCGGATCCGGATCTCTTCCTCAGGATAGTCGAGAGAAGAGAGGACGGCATCGTAGTAAGAGGAGCGAAGTGCCACCAGACAGGCTCGATCAACTCCCACGAGCACATCGTGATGCCGACTCAGGCGATGAAGGAAGAAGATGCTGACTATGCAGTAGCATTCGCTGTTCCTTCCGATGCTGACGGTATCTACATGATATACGGCCGTCAGAGCTGCGATACGAGAAAGATGGAAGAGGGCGCTGACATAGATGTCGGAAACAAGGCCTTCGGCGGACAGGAAGTCCTCGTAGTATTCGATGACGTATTCGTTCCGAACGACAGGATCTTCCTCTGTGGAGAGACTGAGTTCGCAGGAATGCTCGTAGAGCGCTTCGCAGGATACCACAGACAGTCCTACGGCGGCTGCAAGGTCGGCGTTGGCGACGTCCTCATCGGAGCTGCCGGCGTTGCCGCAGACTACAACGGCGCATCGAAGGCTTCGCACATCAAGGACAAGCTCATCGAGATGACTCATCTCAACGAGACTCTCTATGCCTGCGGTATCGCATGCTCGGCTGAAGGAAAACCGACGAAGGCAGGAAACTATCAGATCGATCTTCTGCTTGCAAACGTCTGCAAACAGAACGTTACGAGATTCCCGTACGAGATCACGAGGCTCGCTGAGGATATAGCAGGCGGACTGATGGTAACAATGCCGTCAGAGAAGGACTTCAGATCGGATCTTCCGGTAGGAAAGAACGGAGAGACGATCGGTGAGGTATGCAACAAGTACTTCGCAGCCAACCCGTGCTGCACTACGGAAGAGAGGGCAAGGATCCTGAGGCTCATCGAAAACCTCTGCCTCGGAACTGCAGCTGTAGGATACAGGACGGAGTCCATGCACGGCGCAGGCTCACCTCAGGCACAGAGGATCATGATCGCAAGGCAGGGAGACCTTGAAGGCAAGAAGGCCCTTGCGAAGACGATCGCAGGGATCACGAAATAAGATCAGAAACAGCTTGATACCGGTGCCGCCTCTTTGAAAGGGGCGGCATCATAAAATACCAGAGAGGAAAACTATAATATGCAGATGAACGTAGGACCGGGAAACGGACCGGAAAACATGCAGCATGGTCACTATCTGATAGACGAGTCATACTCGGATCTCAGGACGAGAGGAAGGGCGGCTCTTGCGGGAAAATGGAAGATGGCAGTCATCGCCATACTGATTTTCCTTGTCGTAACGCAGCTCGTGCCCAACATCCTCGATCTGTTCTTCGGAACGGAGAAGGCCGTAGATATGTCCAGATATCTCGGAGACAGGGCCGCGAGCCTTGGCGATACAAAGATCACAGTAAGGCAGTCTCCTGTAACGGGTCTGTATACTTTACTTGTGGTCCCGCCGCTGACATACGGCATAATGCAGTTCTTCCTCGATATCGTCCGGGGCAATGCCTGCATGGTGACTGACATCTTCTCGGGCTTCGAGAAGTTCCTGAAAACGCTGTGGCTTACAGTCTTCATGTATGTATTCATCCTGCTCTGGGCGCTGATACCTATAGCGGGCATCTTCCTCGCCGTAAGAGCGATGATCAGATACAGCCAGGCTTACTGCATCATGTGCGACAACCCGGATCTTCCGGTGCCGCTGTGCGTGGAAGAGAGCAAACGCCTGATGGAAGGAAACAAGATGTACTACTTCGTACTTAATCTTTCGTTCATCGGCTGGTACGCTCTTGCGGTGGCCGCAGTAGCAGTTATCGCCTTCCTTTGCGGCATGCTGCTGTTCCCGCTGATGGCTACGGATTTTGGAGGCAGCATCGTCAGGATCGTTGCAGTTGCATTAGGACTGATACCGGCGTCGATCCCGCTCGCTTACTGCTACGCGACCGACAGGGTATTCTACGAGATGGTTTCGGGCAGAAGGTCCGGACAGACGACTTTTGTCAGAGATATGTAATATGAGGGATAGATTATGAAAACCAAACATTTGCTGAAAGAGTATATCAAAGCGCTGGAGGCTTCGGCCCTCGTTGCAGGAAGCACGGATGAGGCCGGCCTTGATGAAGCATCGGAAAAAACAGTGCATCACATAACTTACGATTCGAACGACATGCAGTTCGGAACGCTCTTCGTCTGCAAAGGGGCTCACTTCAAGGAAGAGTATCTTCTGCAGGCCATAGAGAAGGGCGCGTTCTGCTATGTAAGCGAAAAGAAATACGAAAACGCCGGGGTGCCTGGCATCCTTGTCAGCGATATAAGAAAGGCCATGCCCGTCATAGCCGATCTTTTCTACGACTCGAGCTGGAAGAACATCCATATGATAGGTATCACCGGAACTAAGGGAAAATCGACTGCGGCATTCTTCCTGAAGTTCATCCTGGATGAATACGCAGATGAGATGAAGGAGCCGGAGACGGCCATCCTCTCCAGCATAGATACCTTCGACGGTGTTGAGAGATTCGAGTCACACCTCACGACGCCGGAGGCCATGGTCCTCAGAAAGAACATCGATAACGCTGTCACGAGCGGCATATCGCATCTCATAATGGAGGTTTCGAGCCAGGCGCTGAAGTACGACAGGACCGCCGGCATCATATACGATACGGCCTGCTTCCTGAATATAGGAGAAGACCACATCTCGCCGCTCGAGCATCCCGATCTTGAGGACTACGTGAATTCGAAGATGATGCTCTTCGACCAGGCGAGGACCCTCGCCGTCAATGCCGACAGCGACTACGCGCAGAGGGTGATAGACAGAGCGAAGGCGTCGGGCCTCACCGAAAGGATAGTCACATTCGGCTGTGAGAAGGAAGCCGATATTACTGCTTACGACATCAAGACGTCGAGGCGCGGCATCTCGTTCAGAGTAAAGTGCGACTCATTCGACGATCAGTTCAGGATCGGTCTTACCGGTCTCTTCAACGTTTCGAACGCTCTCGCGGCGGTCACGATGGCTTACATGATGAACATTCCTATCCACTGCATCAAGGACGGCCTGAAGAAGGCGCGCGTCAAGGGCAGGATGGAAGTGTTCACCGATGCTGATGAGAGCATCACAGTCATCGTCGACTACGCTCACAACAAGATGAGCTTTGAGGCTCTGTTCGAGTCGACCGTCAAGGAGTATCCGGACAGCCATATCGCAGTCGTATTCGGAAGCACGGGTGACAAG
>CAMNNG010000009.1 GCA_946545145.1 uncultured Bacillota bacterium | reverse complement strand
ATGAACGCCGCCGGAAAGGTGCTGAAATACAAAATGCGCGAAGCAGCGGCTATGCGCCTCGGCTTCACGCACGCATGATATAACGAATTCATTACGGGCGCGCTACTTTTTAGCGCGCTCCATGACGAGATCCATCTTGCTCATTACATGATCATATCCGCCCGGACTGTGCGGCACCATGCAGTTCACGCAATCCTTTATCCCGTAGATATTGTCGTAGCTGTAGTTGCCGCCGCAGTCCTCTTTCAGCATATAAAGAGGGCAGTAGCAGAACAGGCAGTTGAACGAATCGGGATCGCTCGTCTTGTGGCATGGAAAGAATTCGCATTCTCTGTGCTGTACGAATTTGTAGTTTTCTGTATCCATGGCGCTTCCTCCTTTTATTCACTGCAAAAATCTTACCATCTGACCACGACAGATACAATCACCATTTTGTCTTCAGTACAAACAAAAGAGCAGCGGACGGATCCGCTGCTCCTTTTTTAGTCTTTGCTTAAGTTCGTTAAAACCTTATCTCTTATTTGTTTGCGAGGATAGCCTTAACAGACTCTGTCAGCATCGGGCCTACGCTGAAGAGGTCGCCTACGATACCGTAGCTTGCAACTTCGAAGATCGGAGCATCTTCGTTCTTGTTAACAGCGATGATGCACTCCGAATCCTGCATACCAGCCTTGTGCTGAATAGCACCCGAGATACCCAGTGCGATGTAGATTTTCGGGTGTACAGTTTTACCTGTCTGACCAACCTGGTGATCCTGCGAGATGTAGCCGGCGTCTACGCAAGCACGCGACGAGCCTACAACACCGCCGAGAGCGTCAGCCAGTTCCTGAGCGATAGCGATGCCCTTCTCAGGATCCTTGCTGATACCACGACCAACAGATACGATAACGTCTGCGCCGATGAGGTCGACCAGCTTCTTAGCTGTCTTCTCAACTGCCTGAACGTCAACGTGGATATCGTCAGCTGTAAGTTCAACTGCATAGTTTTCGATCTCGACCTTTGCAGCCTGAGCCTCGTCGAAGGCCTGTGTCTGCATAACGCCCGGACGAACTGTCGACATCTGCGGTCTGAATCTCGGGCAGATGATCGTAGCCATCAGGTGACCGCCGAATGCCGGACGAGTCATCTTAAGGTTCGTGTTCTCTTCGAACTCTGTGTTGTCAACGTCGATAGTCGATGTTGTCTTCAGGAATGCCTTGTACTTTTCAACATCTACGTCGAGGTGAGTACAGTCAGCCGTCAGACCTGTGTGCAGTCTTGCTGCACATCTCGGAGCGAGGTCACGTCCGAGTGTCGTAGCTCCGAAGAGTACGATCTCAGGCTTTTTATCCTCTACGATATCACAGATAGCCTTTGTGTAGCCGTCTGTTGTGTAAACTTTCAGAAGCTCGTGATCGATGTTGTAAACTTTGTCAGCACCGTATCCGCCGAGAGACTTGATGTCTTCTTCAGCGAGACCGCTTCCGAGGAGCACTCCGCAAAGGTTAGCTCCGAGGTCGTCAGCCAGCTTTCTTCCTTCGCTCAGAAGCTGGTGGCTGATCGACATGATTTCTCCATCTCTCTGCTCGCAGAACACCCATACGTCCTTGAAAGCAGCTGTATCTTTACTATCAAAAGCCATTTTTAACTCCTTTCCTTAGATCAAATGTTTGTCTGCGAGAATTCCCGTCAACTTATCAACTGTAGCTCTGTCAGCTCCTTCGAGCATAACAGCCTCGCCCTTGGGTGGGGGTGAGAAGGATTTGTATACGTTTGTCGGTGAACCCAGGAGTCCGATCGTGTCGGGATCGATGAGCGGCTCGTTCTTAAGAGCTTCGTAGTCGAAGATCGTAAGCGGCATCTCATAGCAGTCCTGAATACGAGCAACGTGCATGTATCTCGGATCGTTGAGTTCTTTAACGCAAGTGATCAGGCACGGCTTGTTCACTTTGATCATCATGTGTCCGTCCTCGAGCAGACGTTTGACCGTCAGCGAATCTCCGTTGTCTGTGATCTCAGCTGCATAAGTTACCTGCGGCAGACCGAGCTTTTCAGCGATCTGCGGGCCAACCTGAGCTGTGTCACCGTCGATAGCCTGACGTCCGCAGAATACTACGTCGTCAGCATCTACGCCGATCTTGTTAACTGCTGCAGCGATGATCTGGCTCGTTGCATAAGTATCGGATCCGCCGAATTCACGAGCGGATACAAGGTATGTCTCGTCAACGCCCATGGCCAGCAGCTCTCTGAGCATTCCTTCTGCCGGCGGGGGTCCCATCGATACGACGATGACCTTGCAATCTGTCTGGTCTTTGAGTTCCAGAGCTGCTTCAACGGCAGCCAGGTCGTCATGGTTGGTGATCGTTGCCATAGCGGCACGATCCATAGTGCCGTCAGCTTTGACGGCTACTACGCCCGAAGTATCCGGGACCTGTTTTACACATACAATAGCTTTCATGTGGTCTCCTCCTATTAGAATATTTGTTACGCCACTATATATACAATATCGATAATATTATCTCTTATTGCTCTTGCGCCAGATTCCCATAGTCTCAGCCTCTGCGATGAGCTCATCTCTGAACTCCGGTGCAGCGATGCTGATGAGGGACTCTGCCATCTGCCATGTCGACATTCCCGCGAGTTTGACCTTACCGTACTCTGTGATGAGGTAGTAAGCCTGGCTCCTCGGGTCTGTAACGACGCTGCCTTCAGCAAGACGCGGTCTGATACGCGACTTCTTCGTGCCGTCCTTCATCGTGAATGTGGAGGACATGCAGATGAGGCCTTTGCCGCCCTTCGACATGTGAGCGCCTGTGAGGAAGTCGAGCTGTCCGCCTGTACCGGAGATCTGATTGTATCCGGCAGCTTCGGAAGCTGTCTGACCAAGAAGGTCTACTTCCAGTGCATTATTTATCGACATCATATTGTCGTTCTGAGCCATTACATATGGATCATTACAGTAGTCGATCGGTGCGCTTACGAGGCCGCGGTTCTCATTTGTCCAATCATAGAGTTCCTGGCTTCCAAGTGCGAATCCGAATACGCCTCTGCCGTTGTCGATCTGCTTTCTCTTGTTAGTGATCTTTCCGGCCTTGTACATCTCGAGGTAAGCATCTACGAGCATTTCTGTGTGGATACCAAGATCCTTGAGATCTGACTCGGCGATCATCGTTCCGATGGTGTTCGGCATGCTGCCGATACCAAGCTGGATGCACGATCCGTCAACGAGTTCTTCCAGAACGAGCTTTGCTACGGCTTTGTCGACCTCTGAGGGTTCGCCAGCCGGCGGAAGCGTCGGAAGTGCAGAATCGCATTCGACGATGTAATCGACTTCTGAGATGTGGATGTTGCCATCCTTTGCATCGTATACGTTCGGAAGGTTCTTGTTGACCTCGAGTATTACGATGTCCGCATTCTCTGCTATCGCTCTTGATGCGGAGTTCGACAGCGAGTAGGAGAAATATCCTTTCTCGTCCATCGGAGCTACCATCATCATCGCAACATCGACGTTGATGTTCTCACGATAGTGATACGGTTTGTTCCTGTACAGAAGCGGTGTAAAGAAGACGTTCTTGTTGCCTGCCTTTTTGTACTTTCTCGTGAGGCCCGTCCAGTGCCAGTCCATATATGTGAAGTGGTCACCTTCCTTATCTACTTCGAGGACCTTTCTCGGTGTCGAAGTGATTCCTGCACGGATCTTGACATCTTCAAGTTCATCTACTCTTCCCGCCAGCGCCTCATCGAGGGCTACAGGGATGCCGCAGCAGAGTGAATAGTCGACCCACATGCCGGATTTGACACATTTGACCGCTTCTTCTGCCGTAACAAGCTTTTGCTGATATTCTTTTGCAAAATCCATATTCTGCTCCTTAACGATTGTATATTTGTTTCAACTTCTTTACGCGACTTTACTATCTGAGGATAGCTCCGGAAACGATGAGTTTCTGGATCTCGGATGTTCCTTCGTAGATCTCCATGATCTTTGCATCTCTGAAGTATCTCTGGATCGAGTAGTCGTTGATGAAGCCGTAACCGCCGTGGAACTGAACGCCCTTTGTCGCCATATCCATAGCGATCTCGGAAGCGTAGAACTTAGCCATTGCTGACTGTGTTCCGCAGGGAAGACCCTTGTCTGCAAGATCAGCAGCTCTCATAACGAGCAGTCTTGCAGCTTCGATCCTTGTGTAAAGTTCAGCCATTGTGAAAGCAGGATACTGGAACTTGTTGATTGTTTTTCCGAACTGTTTTCTCTGGCCCATGTATTCCTTAGTGATCTCGAATGCGCCCTGAGCAACACCAACACCCTGAGCAGCAACACCGATCCTGGCCTTTTCGAGTGTGCCCATAGCGATCTTGAAGCCCTGTCCTACCTGTCCGATAAGTCTGTCCTTCGGGATCTTGCAGTCTTCGAAGATCAGCTCTCTTGTCGAGGAGCATCTGATACCGAGTTTGTCTTCCTCAGCACCTGTCGAGAAGCCCGGATCGTCCTTGTCGATGATGAAGAACGAAATGCCGCCTCTTGTGCCCTTCTTCTTGTCTGTCATAGCTGTGATACAGAAAGTATCTGCATAGCCGGCGTTTGTGATGAAGATCTTCGAGCCGTTGATCAGCCAGTGATCTCCCATGTCTACAGCTGTTGTCTGTGTAGCACCGGAGTCCGAACCTGCATCAGCCTCTGTAAGACCGAATGCACCAAGTCTCTCACCCTTTGCCAGCGGAACGAGCCACTCCTGTTTCTGCTCTTCTGTACCATAGTAGTAGATCGGGCCGGAGCACAGCGATGTGTGCGCAGCAACGACTGTACCAACTGCAGCGTGTGCAGCTGTAAGTCTCTCGATTACTTCGCAGTACTGGACGTAGTCGCCACCTGCGCCGCCATACTCTTTCGGCCACATGATGCCCATCATTCCGAGCTCACCCATCTGTTTTACGATGTCGACGGGGAATTCGTGAGCGACGTCCATGTCATCGGCAGTGGGAGCAACTACCTCTTCGCAGAACTTTTCAACCATTTTCTTGGTCAATGCCTGCTCTCTGGTTAATTGGAAATTCATTTAGCAATTCTCCTTTCGTTTTGCTGTATATCTTACGCCGAGATATCTATTTTCATAACGCCCGAAAAGTTACTGCCGGAAGCAGTAACTTTCGGGGGTTATAGATTTCAGCGTTTTAAGCTTAGCACTTTTCCCAAACGATTGCACAAGCCGGGCCGCCGCCTACGCACAGCGAAGCGCATCCGTATTTAACGTCCTGCTTGATCATTTCGTGGATCAGACCAACCTGGATCCTAACGCCTGTGCAGCCTACCGGATGTCCGATAGCAATACCGGAACCGTTGCGGTTGACCTTATCTCTCGGGATCTGGAGAGTTCTTTCGCAAGCAATGTACTGAGCTGCGAATGCTTCATTGATCTCCCAGTAACCGATGTCTTCCTTTGTCAGACCTGCGAGCTCGAGTACCTTCGGAATAGCTACGGCCGGGCCGTATCCCATTCTCTGAGCCTCAACACCTGCCGAGCAGCTAGCTACGAGCTTAGCCATCGGCTTCAGGCCGAGTTCCTTAACTTTTTCGCCGCTTGCAAGAACCATAGCTGCAGCACCGTCGTTGATGCCGGAAGCGTTTCCTGCTGTTACGATACCGTCTTTCTTGAATGCCGGTCTCAGCTTAGCGAGTTTTTCCATCGATGTAGCCTTCGGGTGCTCATCTCTGTCAACAACGATGTCGCCTTTTCTTGTGTGGATCGTTACCGGAACGAGTTCCTCAGCGAATCTTCCCTCTTCTGTAGCCTTAGCAGCTCTCTCGTGGGACATCATAGCGAGCTCGTCGCACTCTTCTCTTGTGATGTTGAACTCTTCAGCAAGGTTCTCAGCTGTAACACCCATGTGATATCCGCTGATCTCGCAGTTCAGGCCGTCATGTGTGAGGCCGTCAGCCAGCTTAACGTCGCCCATTCTGATCGTTCTTGCCTTGTTCAGGATGTACGGAGCGTTGGACATGCTCTCAGCACCAACAACAACGCCGACTCCTGTTTTGCCAAGAATGATCTGCTGCGACAGGATCTCTGTAGCTCTCATAGCGGAGCCGCAAAGCTGGTTAACTGCGCATGAATAGCTTTCCGGCTTGCATCCGATCGCCATCTGGATCTGTCTTGCCGGGCCGCCCTTTGATCCGCCCATGTATACCATGCCGAGTGTGAGCTCTTCTACCTGCTCCGGCTTGAGGCCGGCTCTTTCGATAGCTTCTTTAGCTACGATAGTTCCGAGTTCAACGTCTGTCAGTGAGGAAAGGCTTCCCATGAAGTCACCAACAGCTGTTCTGCAAGCGGATACTACATAAACATCATTCATAATTCTTTTCTCCTATTTTACAGTTTTTACGGTTTGCTATAACTTTTGGTTTTAACGTTTTCAAAAGACTATTTGTTTAAAGACTATTTGCTATAGTCATAGAAACCTTTGCCTGTCTTCATGCCGAGGTATCCTGCTCTTACCATCTTCTTGAGCAGCGGAGCCGGTCTGTACTTGCTGTCACCAAACTCTTTGTAGAATACTTCGACTACTGCCAGTACTACGTCCAGTCCGATAAGGTCTGCCAGAGCGAGGGGTCCCATCGGGTGGCCAGCGCCAAGCTTCATAGCTGTGTCGATAGCTTCGGGGCCTTCTGCAAGGTTCTCACCGAGTACGAATACAGCTTCGTTGATCATCGGAACGAGGATTCTGTTAACTACGAATCCCGGAGCCTCTTCAACTTCTACAGGAACTTTGCCCATAGCCTTAGCCAGCTCGATGACAGCGTCCTTAGTTGCTTCGCTTGTTCCGAGGCCCTTGATGATCTCTACCAGCTTCATTGCCGGTACGGGGTTGAAGAAGTGCATGCCGACAACTTTGTCCGGTCTGCCGGAAGCAGCTCCGATCTCTGTGATCGACAGCGAAGATGTGTTTGTTGCGAGGATGCAGTCCGGTCCAACGAGCTCGTTCAGCTCTGCGAACAGTGCCTTCTTGGCTTCCATGTCCTCTGTCGCTGCCTCTATGATGAGGTCGGCGTCCTTAACGATCTCGATGTCTGTCGAACCCTTAACTCTTCCGAGTATCTCGTTCTTCTCATCTTCAGTGATCTTTTCTTTGGCGACCATCTTCTCAAGGTTCTTCGTTACCTTGGCGATGCCGCCGTCTACAGATGTCTGTCTTCTGGCTCTGAGGACTACTTCATAGCCACTCTGCGCCAGTACCTGGATAATGCCGGCACCCATTGTGCCTGTGCCTAATACGCCGATTTTTTTCATTAATATGTCCTCCTTATTAATGTAAATATATGGGTTTGTTAAAAAATTAACCTATACAGTAACTTCATTATAGCACTTTGAAATGGAGCGTCAAGGCATATTTGTTAGAAATATAACATTTTTTCAACATTCTGAGCCCTTTTGGAACGCTCTTTTTATGCCCTTTTCAGCCATATCGTCTATATGTAGCGGTACGGCGCTTCAACCTGCCGCCGATATGGCGCTTTCAGCCCGTTTTCCCCTGCGTCTGGGGCGCTCTCTTTTCATTGCGAGCGCAGCGACTTCTTCAGCGATGAAACGCTGTCCTTCCTTCGTCGGGTGGACGCCGTCGACGTATGCGCTTACTCCTTCGGCCCCTGCGGCAAACTCCGCGTAAGCGCTTTGGATATCGACGAACAGCGCTCCCGTATTTTCACAAAGGTCCTCGAGGAGACCCCTGTATTTTTCAAGCTCGCTGTTGACCGCCTCGTAGTCCGCGGGCATCCAGAGCCGTCCGGCCTTAGCCGCGTCAGTAAGCGGAGGCGACATGACCACAACATCGGCTCCCGCCGCGTATCCCGCTTCTATCATTTCCTTCACGTTGGCCAGGGCCGACTTCGCCGAGCCCACTCCCATCACGAGGTCGTTCGATCCGCACATGATCACAACAGTGCTGACCTTCTCGCGCTGAGCGCGCGCCGTCTCCATCTCGCTCCTGAAAATGCGGGATATCTCTCCGCTCGTCGCACCGTTCATTCCGGTGTTCCTGATCTCGAATCCGGTCATCTCCCCGAAGAGATCCGGGAAGCTGCTCTTTCTCGCAAAAGGAAAGCCGTTGACTATGCTGTCTCCAAAAAACAATATCATAATATCTACACCCTTAGCCTTTCTGTCTCTGACCTGCTGCCCTTAGCCGTCGATCTTCGCGATCTCGTCTCTCATCTCCTGTTTGTAAGCCTCTACGCCCGGCTGGTCGAACGGGCATACGCCCATCGTGTAAGCCGCTATCGCGCACGACTTCTCGAAGAAGTAGATCAGCTGGCCCATGTTGTAAGCATCCATCTTCGGAACGTGCAGTTTTATTACCGGCACGCCCGCCTTGGTATGAGCTGCGGCGACCCCCTTTATCGCGCAGTCATTGATCTGCTCTATGCTCTTTCCCGCAAGCGGCGCTCCCGCGCTCTCAGGAATGATCACGTCTTCATTTCTTTCATCTATTATTATTACCGTCTCGAACAGCAGCGGTTTTCCCTGCTGGATGAACTGCCCCATCGAATGCAGATCGCGCGAGAACATGAGCGATGCCGGGAATATCCCCTTGCGTTCCTTTCCCTCGCTCTCTCCGAAGAGCTGCTTGAGCCATTCCCCGAAGAAGTGCAGCTCCGGATGGAAGTATTCGAAGACCTCTATCCACTTGCCGCTCATCGAAAGCGCCACTCTCGTAAGAGCGTAGTCCGCTTCGGCTTCACAGGCCTCTTCGTCCGTCATCAGATCGACCGCGCCCTGAGTAAGCGAGCGGATATCGACTCCGGCGACTGCCAGCGGAAGAAGTCCCACCGCTGAAAGAACGGAGTAGCGCCCGCCGATATCGTCCGGCACGACGAAAGATCTGTATCCGGCTTCGTCCGCTTCTTCGCGCAGACGGCCCTTCTCTCTGTCCGTTACGGCATATATCCTCGACGATGCCTGCTCGCCGTACTTTTCCTCCATCTTTTCCTTCAGTATGCTGAAGGCCGCAAGAGGCTCCGTAGTCGTTCCCGACTTTGAGATAACGCACAGGCAGCAGTCGCAGCCGTCCATCATCTCGAGGATCCGCCTGTGGTACGCGCCGCTCATGTTGCAGCCGGCGAAGACCACCTTTGGTCCGTCCGCGCCCTGTCCGCAGAACAAAGCATCCATAACAGCCTGAGCGCCGAGATACGAACCGCCTATGCCCACGACGATGAACAGATCGCATTTTTCGCGTATCGCCTTTGCGGTCTCCTCTATATCATCCATTTCTCCGGGCGTGACGATACCTGCCGCATCGACCCAGCCGGTGAAGTCCTCCTTCCCCGACCCGAGCTTTGCAAGCGCGTCCTGAAGTTTTTCCGTGAAAGTATTTCTCTGACCCTGCGTGATGCCGCATGTAGAAAGATCGAGCACCAGATTCATAAGCAATCGCCCCCTTTGATCTTAAAACACTGTTTCCCAAGCCCGATATGTACTTATATTATATCACTATTTGCTTCGCCTTCAAAACACTGTTCACTTCCGGCATGCTAACAAACGCGGCTGAAACCGCGCTGAAAAACAAAAAATCAGAAACCGTGAAGACCGCGAAAAAACCGCGTATCTCTAAAGAGGCAGGATCATGGTCAGGATCTTCATCACAACGGGAATAGTGCCCACCGAAAGAATGGTGGATAGAAGCAACGCGCTTCCCGCCTGTTCGTAGTCGAGACCCTCCTGCTGACCGAGCATCACCGGAATAGCCGCGCAGGGGAACGAAGCCCCGAGGATGAGGACAGCCTTGACGAGCGTCGAAAGCGGCAGCCACATGCAGATCAGCGCCGTGACAAGGGGCATAACGATTAGCTTGAGGCCGGAGATCTCCCACAGAGTGCTGTCTCTGAACGACTTCAGGATCTCTCCCTCTCCGATGACCGCGCCTACGTAGATCATAGCGAGCGGCGAAGCCATGTCGCTTATCGCCGACAGATACTCACCGGCCACATTGTCCAGAGATATTCCGAAAAACAATATTGCAAGACCGGCCAGGATGCTGATTATGACAGGGTTTGTCACAAGCTGGAGCACCAGCGTCAGGAGCTTGCCCGCGGTGAACGGGACCCTCTCTTCTTTTTCACGTCTGAGGTAGTTGATCCCGAACGAAAACGCATACACGTTGAGGACGATCGCTCCGTGGGCGATCATGAGAAGAAGGCCCGGCTGCCCGAGAAAAACAAGAGCGACAGGATATCCGATGAAACCGTTGTTCGGCACGACGGCCGACAGGCGCGCCGGCCTGCTTACCCGGGCTGTGATCCCGCGCATGCGGAAATAAGCGAACGCGATCCCGGTATACAGGAAAAAGCTCGCAAGGCCCAGCACCGTTACCAGAGCAAAATCCCTGACAAATACGGGGTCCATCTCCATCGTTCCGATCTTGTACATGATCATGCACGGGAACGCAAAGAAGACGACCATCTTGTTGATGCCCAGGTCTACCGTTTTATTGAATATCCCGACCCTGTACAGAGCGAATCCCGTAAAGAGCAGGGCAAATAACATAATGAGCTGCGTAACCATGTCCCGTCTTTTTTATTCGAAGAACAGATTCTTCGTCTCGTATTCGGGGTCACACGTTATATCTATGCCGATCGACTTGAGGGACGTCTCGTCCTTCTCGCTGAGGATAGCCGTCGAGTGAGCCTTGCATCCGTCGAGCTCCGTCAGCTTTTCGACCACGAGCTCTGCCATCGGGTTCGTTGCCGCCGATATCGTGAGCGCCGTCAGGATCTCCTCTACGTTAAGAGCCGTACCCTCCTGCCTGAGGACGTTGGCCTTGAGCTTCTGGATATCGCCGAGGATATGCGGCGATATGAGGTGCAGCTCGTCCGCAAGTCCGCAGATGACCTTGACCGCGTTAAGGATAGCCGCGGCCGGAGCCACCATTATATCCGAACTCTTTCCTGTTACTATCGTTCCGTCATCGATCTCTATAGCCACGACAGGTGTATGTTCGTCTTTTTCATCGTCGCGAAGACCGTTTTCCTCCACGTATTCATGCGCCCTCTTGAGGACTGCCCTGTCTTCTACCGTGACGCCGAGCTCGTCCATGAGGAGCTTGCACCTGGAAACGGGATCCGCTGTGATCTTTCCTTTTTTGTAATCGCACTCCGCGATGAGATATCTTCTGATGACCTCCTGGCAGGCCGCCTCGCGGCATACTTCGTCATCAGTGATGCAGAATCCGGCGCGGTTGACGCCCATGTCGGTAGGCGACTTGTATTCCGCCTCCTTGCCCGTGATCCTCTCGATGATCCTCTTCAGGACCGGGAAGATCTCGAGGTCGCGGTTGTAGTTGACCGCCGTCTCGCCGTAAGCTTCAAGATGGAAGGAGTCGATCATGTTGACATCCTTCAGGTCGGCCGTCGCCGCCTCGTAAGCGATATTCACCGGATGCTTCAGCGGAAGGCTCCAGATCGGGAAGGTCTCGAACTTGGCGTAGCGCGCCGTAACGCCTCTCAGCTTTTCGTGGTAGAGCTGGGAGAGGCATGTCGCCAGCTTGCCGGAGCCGCCGCCCGGGGCGTTGACGACTACGATCGGCTTCGTCACTTCGATGTACGGATTCGCTCCGTATCCCTCTTCGCTTACTATAGTGTCGACATCTGTCGGATAACCCTTCGTGAAGCTGTGCTTGTACGTTCTGATGCCGCGCCTTTCAAGCCTGCTGATGAACATGTTGACAGCCGGCTCGTCTTCGTACCTTGTGACCACGACGCTGTTGATCGACAGCTCGTAGCGGCGGAACATATCTATTATCCTGAGGACTTCCATATCATAAGTGATGCCGAAATCCTGACGCGTCTTGTTCGTCACGATGTCTCCGGCATATATGCATATGACTATCTCCGCCTTGTCCTTCAGTCTCTGGAGAAGCTTGATCTTCGCATTCTCGTCGAATCCCGGGAGCACCCTCATGGCGTGCTTGTCCTGGACAAGCTTGCCGCCGAACTCAAGGTAGAGCCTCTCGCTCTCGTTCTCATTGATCCTTTCAAGGATATACTTTGACTGCTCCTCAATATACTTTTCAGCGTCGAACCCGATCTTTTTCATTCACCTTCTCCTTCTTATACAATATAATCCACTGCTCTATCCCGGCTTCTAAAAGAAGTTCACCATAAGCAGAGCAGTAGTTGCCACCATAGCTATGCAGATCACCCACGCGACCGCACGGACCCATTTTTTGTTCATGTTCACTGGAATCTTCCCTCCGATACTTCAATATTCAGCCTGCTGCGGCCCTCGGAAAGACCCTTGAGACTGATGTTGTAATCTATGTCGATGACGCCGTTTCCGTCCTGATCGACAGTGCTGACGAGGTCGTTCGTCAGGACCTCCATCTCTATCGTGCCGTAAGGCGTATCGTAATATCCGTTGTAGCGCTTGCCTTTTTCAAAGCGTATCTCCGTGTCGACACCCACAGCGCTCCCGCTTCTGGTCATGCTGACAGTGCCGTCCGAAAGAGTCAGACGCGTGCGGCACCCTTCGAGGCCCGTGAAACCGCTCTCGTCATACGTCAGGAAAATATCGCCGTCCTTCTTGTAGAGCTTTCCTTCCGTAACGAGCTCGAGCTGGTCCTCTTCAACATTTTCATATATATGTTTTCCAACTATCTTAAGTGTTACGTCTTTCATGATATCTGCTTAACCGATCCCCTCATAGATTTCTTCGAGCTCCTCTTTGCCGAACTGATACTTCGATCTGCAGAAATGGCATACGAGCTCCGCCTCGCCGTCCTCGTCTATGATCTGGCGAAGGTCTTCTTTCCCTATAGTCGCAAGCGCGCTCTTCATGCGCTCGTGCGAGCAGTCGCAGTGCCAGCGCACTTCCTTGAAGTCGAGCACAGTAAGCGAATACTCTTCCGGAAGAGAGCCGAACATGTCAGCCATCATCTCTTCCAGCATTGCCTCTTCAGTCTTGCCGGCAGACCTGAGCTGCACCTGCTCAGCGTAGTATGTGACAGGCTTCATCTCCCCGAGCACGGCCTCCAGAGCATCAGCCGGCTCGTCACCGGCGCCCGGAAGCATCTGGACGAACATGCCGCCCGCGCAGATTATCTGGTTCTCCGTGCCGACCTTGACGCCGAGCCCGATGGATGTGTTCTGCTGCTCGGATATGTAGTAGTAAGCGGTCAGATCCTCAGCGATCTCTCCCGATACGAGAGCTATCGTGCCCGAATACGGCTCCTTAAGGCCGATGTCCTTGATGACGGTCAGATCTCCTATGCCAAGAAGACCGCCGACATCGAGCTTGCCGTTCTTCAGCGGAAGATCCGCGTACGGATCAGCGATATATCCCTTGATATCGCCGCTGCCGTTTCCGCATGCCAGGATCTGCTTCGCCGGTCCGTCTCCCTTGAACTGGACCGTGAGCCTGTGCTCTTCTTCCTTGAGCTGCGCGGTCATGAGAGCTGTTCCCGTGAGGACCCTTCCCAGAGCCGCGCTTGCCGTCGGTGATGTTTCGTGTATGCGCGCCGCCTCGGCGCAGTCTGCCGTCGTTATCGTCAGATATACCCTGAACGATCCCGATCTGTCTATTGCTGTGAGTACTTTACTCATTTTCTATTATTTCCTTCATTCTGTTTTCGTTTTCTTCAACTAGTCTGACCGCTTCCTCCCTGTCAGCGCCGTTGGCAAAGAGGTAAACCTTTATCTTCGGCTCTGTTCCTGACGGTCTGATGATGACCTTGGATCCGTCTTCAAAGACGTACTCCATGATGTTCGACTTCGGCAGCTCGTCCTGCTCCAGATAGTCGATCCTCTTCACGATCTTCTTGCCCATGAAGTCCGTGCTTCCTCTGAAGAACGCCATTATCTCCTGCATCTTGTCAGCTCCGGCGCTTCCTTCGAACTCGAAGCTCTTCACGCTCTCCTGATAATATCCGTACTTCTGGAAGAGCTCCTCCATGACTTCGCCGAGGTCCTTGCCGCGGGCTTTGTGGTAAGCGACCATCTGCGCTACCAGCATCGATGTCACGAGGCCGTCCTTGTCGCGGACGTAGTCTCCCGGAAGATATCCGTTGCCCTCTTCGAAGCCGAAGACGTATCTATCACCAAGCTCGTTGATCTTGCTTCCTATCCACTTGAAGCCGATCAGTGTGTTCTGGACTTCGATGCCGTAGTCAGCCGCGATGCGGTCGTAGAGCGGCGTCGATACGATAGTCCTGATAGCCACAGGATCTTTCGGAAGCTCCTTGTGTTTGCATATATAGTCGAAGAGAAGCACTCCGATGTGGTTGCCCTTCGGATTGATGTATCCGTTCTTCGTCTTCTGGCAGATGCCGACTCTGTCGCAGTCCGGGTCTGTGGCGATTATGATGTCGCCGTCCTTCTCTTCGTTCAGCTTTTTCGCCAGTTCATATACCGCATGCTCCTCCGGGTTCGGATACGGGCATGTCGGGAAGTTGCCGTCCGGGTTCTCCTGCTCCGGCACGACGAAGACGTTCTTCACACCGATCCTCTTCAGGATCTCCCTGACCGGGTAGTTGCCCGCGCCGTTGAGCGGTGTGTAGATGACCTTGAGGTCGGAGACGTCCGCGTCAGGAAGCGAATAGCTGAGAGCCTTTTCGATATATTCTTCCTCGAAGCTTTCCGGTATCAGCTCGGCTCCGTTCTCGAGAGCCTCTTCGAACGACATGCTCTTGACGTCCTTGAAGATGTCTACCTTTTCTATCTCCGCGAGGATATCGTCCGGCACGCTGCCGATGATCTGGCATCCGTCAGAGCCGTATACCTTGTAGCCGTTGTATTTCTTCGGATTGTGGCTGGCCGTGATCATGATGCCCATGTCGCAGCCCAGCTGCCTGATCGCGTACGAGCACGCAGATACCGGCATCAGCTGTCTGTACATGTGGGCGCGTATGCCGTTTGCCGCAAGCACGGCAGCCGTCGTCTCAGCGAAACGCCTCGAGCCGTTCCTGCTGTCGTAGCTGATCGCGACCGACGGGTCCTTGAACGTCTTGTTCATGTAGTTTGCAAGACCCTGGGTCGTGCGCCTTATTACATATATATTCATGCGGTTCGTTCCCGCGGCCATCACGCCGCGAAGCCCAGCGGTACCGAACTCGAGATCGCGGTAAAACGCCTCGTAGATCGCATCATCGTCATCCTTCATCGCCAGCAGGTCCGCCCTGATATCTTCATCCATATCAGGAGCAGCGAGCCATTCTTCAAATCTTTTCTTTGCTTCATTCATCTTTCCATCCTCCGTGCCTTCTTCTATGCACGCGTGTGCCTGAACAAATAAGTTTTCTCAAAAAAAATCCTGCTTTAAGGTAAATTTCAATTTTGTATTTTATCATAAGTCATACCAAAGTAAAAGGAGACGGGTCAAATGAACGAAACAAAAAACTATTATTACGACCCTTCAGGGGGTTACTACACATCTGATCCTAACAGGGGTAATATGGGATATGATCAGAGCAGAGGTTTTACTATGAACGACGGCCCGGCGGGAGCGGGCAGCAGCTACGACAGTGGCGGCTACGATGCTTACGGCCAGAGTCCGTACGGCGCGCAGTCCCGCAGCAGCCGCAGACAGAAGCCTGAAAAAACAAGAACCAAAAAAGTGATCGAATGGACGAGAACGAAGCTCGCGTGCCTCCTTCTCGCCGTCGTGCTCCTCGCAGGAGGCGCAGGCTACGGCGGAGCCATGCTCGCAGGCGGAGGCGGCGGAAGCACAGCCTCGACAGGCGGCTCATCGTCATCATCCTCATCCAGTCAGGGCTTCAACCTGGAGACGGCTACGGGAAGCACGATGACGGTCCAGCAGATCTCCAAGGCGGTCAGCGACTCGGTAGTCGAGATCAGGACCGAAAGCGTTTCACAGGGCATGTGGATACAGGAATACGTCACCGAAGGCGCGGGAAGCGGCGTGGTGATCAGCGAAGACGGCTACATCGTAACGAACAACCACGTTATCTCGGGAGCAAACAAGATATATGTCACGCTCGATGATTCCGAAAAAGAATACACAGCAAAACTGATCGGCACTGATTCGGCGAACGACATCGCCGTTCTCAAGATCGACGCCTCGGGGCTTACTCCGGCCAAGCTCGGCGACTCGAGCAGCGTCACGGCGGGCGACATGGCTGTTGTCATCGGAAATCCGCTCGGAGAGCTCGGCGACAGCGTGAGCGCCGGCATCATCAGCTCAACAGCCAGAAAGATCACTCTCGAGAACCAGGAGATGACCCTGATGCAGACTGACGCCTCGATCAACCCCGGAAACTCCGGCGGAGGGATGTTCGACAGCAAAGGCCAGCTGATAGGCATAGTCGTAGCGAAATCGTCCGGAACGGACATCGAAGGCCTCGGCTTCGCCATCCCGGTCAACACTGTCTCGAAAGCCGTTGAGAACATAATGAACGGCGGCGGCGACGACACCTCTACGCAGCAGGATCAGAATAGCCAGAGCAATCAGAACACCGACCAGTACGGAAACGGACAGGACCAGTACGGAAACAGTCAGGATCCGTTCGGCAGCGATCCATACGGCTTCTTCGACTTCTTCGGATTCTAGACCGCGAAACTAAATTTACCTCTTCTTCTAATAACATATATATGATCAGCACTAAAAACGGACCCGCAACGCCGGGTCCGTTTGCTGTCCTTCTGCCTTCTTTCCTTCTGCCTCCTTAGAGGTCGAAGTCTCTTACGATATCCTTGAGTCCGATGATATGCTTTTTCGTCTCGGCTATCGTCTTGTCGACATCGCCTTCCAGGATCGCGTCGAGTATGTTCCCGTGCTCAGCCGCGACGTTGGCAGCGCTCTCCGTCTTGTCATAGTATATATATCTGAATCTCAGTACGAGTTCCTGCAGCTGCTCTACGAAATTGATGAGAGTCTTGTTCCTGCTTCCTTCGACGAGGAGCTCGTGGAACTCCGTATCGTACTTGACCATCTGCTTGTACGTATTGTTCGCGACGGCCTTCTTGTGCTTTTCGCATACCGATCTGAGCTTTTCCTTCTGAGCCTTCGTCATGCGCTCGCACGCCTGGCCTGCGGCCATCGATTCGAGGCTCTCTCTGACGTCGAGTATCTCCATCAGGTCCTTCTTCGCCATCTGCGTAGCGAACGCGCCTCTCCTAGGTTTGATTATTACGAGGCCTTCTTTTTCGAGTCTTTTGAACGCCTCTCTGACAGGAGTCCTCGAAACGCCGAGATCTCTTGACGTCTCTTCCTCCATCATTCTCTCTCCGGCAGCGATCTGACCGGTCAGGATCCTCATCTTGAGTTCATCATACACAACCATCCTAAGCGGTCTCTGATCTTTCTTGTCGATGTCCAGCATACTATAATACCTCCTATGCTATCGTTCTGGTCAGATAACAAATATCATGCTCCCGGGAAACTATCTCATATATCTCATCCGCTTTTTCCTTCGAGCACACAGCCGCGAACACAGTCGGGCCGCTCCCGCTCATGAGAACGACTCCGCCGCTGCACGCACGGCTCATTTCCGATTTCGTTTTGTTCACAATATCGTACACGTTAAGCGTGTAGTTTTCAAGTACATTTGTCATGTTTTTTTGCACCATTTTTGTGTCTTTTCGCTGAAGGGCGGCCGCGAGCTCCCTGTTGTCAGGTCTGCTCTTTATCTCCATGCGGTCGATCCCCTCATAGACCTCCCTCGTCGAGACTGCCGCAGGCGGTGTCGACAGCACGATGAAGCTTTCAAGAGGGCTCACGGGAGTAAGCGAAGTGCCCGTGCCTTCCGCCAGAGCGCAGGTGCAGGCAAGAGGCGAACCCGAAAGGCCCAGCTCTTCATTCTTCTTCATCTGTACCATCATCTGGAACGGGACGTCTGCCCCGAGCTTTCCGCCAAGCGCGAGCAGTTCCTCTTCACTTAACGAAGCTGCTGCTCCGGGGTCCGCTTCCTGCAGGAAATGATACATCGCAAGAAGCACGGCCGCGCCGTTTCCGCTGCCGCCGGCAAGCCCGGCCGCAGCCGGCACCCTTTTTCTGATGGTGATCTCCACCTCTCCCGAAAGAGAAGGGAACCTTTCCATCATAAGAGCCGCCGCCTTCCACGCTATGTTCCTCTCATCTTCAGGGATCACATCCCTCTTCGCGTC
>CAMNNG010000008.1 GCA_946545145.1 uncultured Bacillota bacterium | reverse complement strand
GAGCAGATGGAAGGCGTCGCCGCTATCGAAAAGGAACACGAAGAGCGTTTCAGAAAACTTGCGGACAATATAGAGAACGACAGGGTCTTCAAGAAGGACGAAGAAGTCGTATGGCAGTGCTCGAACTGCGGCCATCAGTTCGTAGGCAAAGAGGCTCCGGAAGAGTGTCCTGTATGCCATCACGCTCAGGCATATTTCCAGGTCAAGGCTGAGAATTATTGATCATCATATACCTTGATGATATTGCCAGTGTGTCTCATATTTTGATATAATAGATGCGGAGGCAATATAATGAGAGAACTTGATGTTAAAGAGATAACAGAAGCCATCGCAGGCTTATCAAAAGAAACAAATGTCAGTCTCTCCGAAGACGTCAAAAGCAGGATATGCATGATGCGCATGAAGGAAACGGACGAAGGCGCGAAAAGCATCCTTGAGACGATAGAAAAAAACATAAAAATAGCAGGCGAAGAAGATATCCCGCTGTGTCAGGATACCGGGCTCGCCTGTGTTTTTTTGGATATCGGTCAGGATGTGCATCTCGTGGGCGGCAGTCTGAAGGATGCCGTAAATGAAGGCGTAAGGAGAGGGTATACGGAAGGCTACCTCAGAAAGTCTGTCGTGACCGATCCGATCAGGAGAGGCAACACGGGCGACAATACTCCGGCACGGATAATCTACGATATCGTGCCCGGAGACAAGGTCACCATCACCTTCGCTCCGAAGGGCTTCGGCTCGGAGAACATGAGCAGGATAGCGATGCTGCCGCCGGCCGCGGGCGAAGAAGGGGTCAAGGACTTCATCGTTGACGCAGTAAGGCAGGCGGGCGGAAATCCGTGTCCTCCTGTCGTAGTCGGAGTCGGCATAGGAAGCACCTTCGACGGGGCGGCCCTCATGGCGAAAAAGGCCCTGCTGCTGCCGCTCGATGAGCATCACGAAGATCCGTACTACGCGGCCATGGAGGACGAACTCCTTGAGAGGATCAACAAACTCGGAGTAGGACCTCAGGGATTCGGCGGCGATACGACGGCCATCGGTCTTCGCATCAACACGGCGCCGACGCACATAGCCGGAATGCCTGTAGCGGTGAACATCAACTGCCACGTGGCAAGACACAAGAGCGTGACACTTTAACTGATAAGGACAGAGAACAGCAAAATGGAAATAAAACTCAGCGCACCGATAACGAAAGAAAAGCTGGCCGCGCTAAAGGCCGGCGACAGGGTGCTCCTTACGGGCACCGTATATACAGCGAGGGATCAGGCTCACAAGAGGATATGTGAGGCGCTGACCCGCGGTGAAGATGCTCCTTTTGAACTGGAAGGGGCGATCATCTATTACGTTGGACCGTCGCCGGCTCCTCCGGGAAGGCCGATTGGTTCGGCCGGTCCGACGACGAGCTACAGGATGGATCCCTATGCTCCGGCCCTCCTCGATCTCGGCCAGGCGGCCATGATCGGAAAGGGTCCGAGAAATGAAGAAGTGAAGAAGGCTATAGTCAGGAACGGCGCCGTATATTTCGCGGCGATAGGAGGCGCGGCAGCCCTCATCTCAAAGTCGGTCAAGTCGGCTGAGGTGATCGCTTACGACGATCTGGGCGCGGAAGCGGTCAGACGGCTCGAAGTGGAAGACATGCCGCTCATCGTCGCTATAGACAGCAGAGGCTGCGATCTATACGAGAGGGACTGACCGGCCGGACAGTCAGGGATCATGAAGATACGGATCGGTATCGGGGGTAAAGAGATATTTCAGAGAAAGGATAAAACTATGGACAAGGATTATTTGAAACTGTTATCGGCGAAGTTTCCGAACATCATGTCGGCTACGGCGGAGAAGATCAACCTTCGCGCCATACTCGCTCTGCCGAAGGGCACGGAGTATTATCTGAGTGATCTGCATGGAGAACACGAGGCGTTCATCCATATGGTCAAGAGCGCATCCGGAACGATAATGGCGAAGATCAACGAACTGTTCGAAGAGGAACTGACTGAGGAGGAGAAGGACCAGCTTGCTTCTTTGATATACAATCCTCAGGCGGAACTGAAGAGAAGGAAGCAGGCGGAGGAAAACTACGAACGCTGGTGCTACAAGGCGATATACAACATGCTCCAGGTCTGCGCTTCCGTATCGACCAAATATACGAGGTCGAAGGTGCGTAAGAAGATGCCGAAATACTTCGGATATGCTATGGACGAGCTGCTCCACGCTGATGACGAAGAGAACAGATCATCGTACTACAACGAGATCCTGACATCGGTCATCGAGAGCGGACTTGCCGAAGAATTCATCTGCGGCATGGCAGAGACTATATCCATGCTGGCGGTGGACAAACTGCACATCATAGGAGACATCTTCGACAGGGGCGCCCATCCGGATGATATTCTCGACTATCTCATGCAGTACAACGATATAGACTTCCAGTGGGGAAACCATGACATCGTATGGATGGCTGCCGCCGCCGGCCACAGAGCCAGCATCTGCAACCTTCTGAGAATGAATATCAGCTACAACAATTTCGATATGCTCGAAGTCGGATACGGATTCAACCTCAGAGCGCTCGCGATGTTCGCCCAGGAGACGTACGGAGATGACGACTGCAGAAAGTTCCGTCCGAAGATGCTCGATCTCAACAAATTCGACCCGGTCGATGAGGACCTTGCCGCGAGGATGCACAAGGCGATAGCGATATGCCAGTTCAAACTGGAAGGCCAGATCATCATGCAGCACCCTGAGTTCGAACTGGACAAACGTCTGCTCCTTGACAAGATCGATCGAGAGAAGGGAACGATAATGGTCCAGGGCGTGGAGTATGAACTCGCGGACACAAACCTTCCGACTGTGGATCCGGACGATCCGTACAGGCTGACTGATGAGGAGGAGGCTCTGATGAACGCCCTCGAGGCATCGATCAAAAGGAGCCAAGAACTGCAGCGTCACATAAGGTTCATGTTCCAGCACGGCTCGCTCTATCTGATCATGAACAATATCCTGATGTTCCACGGCTGCATCCCGATGAACGAGGACGGCTCCTTCCAGGAGGTCACTTTCAAGGGACGCACGATGCACGGCAAGGAATATATGGACTTCCTCGATGAGCAGATAAGGCTTGCTTACTACGGCGATCCGGATGATGAGGACACGAAGTACGCAAAGGATCTCGTATGGTATCTGTGGCTCGGTGCCAAGTCGCCGCTCTTCGGAAAAGATCAGATGACGACGTTCGAGAGAGTATTCATAGACGACAAGAAAACGCACAAGGAGCATACTGCTCCGTACTATACGCTGATCAACGACAGAAAGCACTGTGAGGCCATCCTCGAGGAGTTCGGCCTCGATCCGAAGACGGGCACTGTCCTCTGCGGTCATGTCCCGGTCAAACTGAAGGACGGAGAGAGCCCGATCAAGGGAGACGGAAAGCTGTTCATAATAGACGGCGGCATATCCAAGGCATATCAGAAGACTACGGGCATAGCGGGATATACTTTCATCTATAACTCGAGGTTCATGGCGCTGGCGCAGCACAAACCGTACAGCCCGCTTCAGGAAGACGGATCGCAGGAGTTCTTCCCGCCGTCGATGAAGACTGTCAAAGTCCTCCCCAAGAGGATGAGGGTCCGCGACACCGACCAGGGCAAGGTGCTCAAAAAGGAGATCGAGGGTCTGGACGCTCTCATAGCTGCTTACAGGGCGGGCGAGATCAAAGAAGTGTACTGATAAGCTGCATAAAAACCGAAAAAACCTTGCAATTTGAACGCGGGTATGATATTTTAGTCTACGGTAATAAGAAGTTATAACTAAGAGTGGTCGATTTCGGCCACTCTTATCAATTATGTAGCGCGAAAAACGAAAAGGATGGACGTATGGCAAAAGAAAGCATAGCATCTTCCGTAGCGCAGATCCTGGACGAATTCCTTGAGAAGGAGGGGTACTCGCTGTACCACACCGAGTTCACCAAGGAAGGTCCGGACAGATACCTGAAGGTGTACATAGACAAGAATGAAGGCTACGTCGGAACTGACGACTGCGAGAAGGTCTCGAGGTATCTTTCCGACAGGCTCGACGAGAAGGACATCATATCGCAGAACTATTATCTCGTCGTATCCTCGCCCGGCCTCGACAGAGAGCTCGTGACGCAGGAGCACTTCGACAGATATACGGGCAGCG
This sequence comes from uncultured Bacillota bacterium, assembly GCA_946545145.1. Taxonomy (GTDB): domain Bacteria; phylum Bacillota; class Clostridia; order Peptostreptococcales; family Anaerovoracaceae; genus UBA3738. The sequence continues at coordinate 14,262 of CAMNNG010000008.1, read as the reverse complement.
AAGTCGAACTGAGCCTTTACAGAGCGGTGAACGGTCAGAAGCAGATAGAAGGCTTCCTCGTATCCAGGACGAAGGATGAGACTGTCATCACCGTAGATGGAGAAGAAATGAAACTGCCGACCAAAGATATATCAAAGGTCAGACTGGCAGTAAGAATATGATAGGAGGGAAAAATGAACAAAGAGTTTATTGAAGCGATCGAACAGATCGAAGAAGAAAAGGGGATCCCCAAAGCGACTGTTCTTGAGGCTATCGAAGCTGCGCTTCTGTCCGCTTACAAGAACATATACGGAACGAACCAGAACGTAAGGGTCGAGATCGACGAGGAGACCGGTGAGATAAACGTATATCTGAGGCGCGACGTAGTAGAGGAAGTCGAAAGCGATATCTATCAGATATCCCTCGAAGAGGCGCAGGAGATCGATCCGGACTATGAGGTCGGCGACTACATCGACTTTGAGATAGAGCCGGCTGACTTCGGAAGGATAGCAGCCCAGACGGCCAAGCAGGTAGCTCTGCAGAGGATCAAAGAAGCCGAGAGAAACCTTATCTACGATGATTATGTAGATAAGATCGGAGAGGTTCTCACAGGCCGCATCCAGAGAAAGCAGAGAGAGACGATCTTCGTCAACATCGGAAGAGCAGAGGGAATACTCAAGGAAAAGGAGCAGGTGCCCGGCGAGAAGTTCGATGTCAATGACAGGATCAAGGTGTACGTAACAGACGTACAGAAGACGACGAAGGGACCTCAGGTATTCCTTTCCAGGACTCACCCTGAACTGGTCAGAAGACTGTTCGAGATGGAAGTGCCGGAAATTGAAGAAGGCCTGGTAGAGATAAAGAACATAGCAAGAGAAGCAGGCTCGCGCACGAAGATGGCCGTATGGACGGACTACGAAAACATCGATCCGGTCGGAGCGTGCGTAGGATCGAGAGGATCGCGTGTACAGAACGTCGTGGACGAGCTCTTCAACGAGAAGATCGACATCATCACATGGAGCGACGATCCGGCTGAACTGATCAGCAACGTTCTCTCGCCGGCAACAGTTGAAGAGGTCCTCATAGACGAAGAAGAGAAGATGGCAATGGTAGTCGTTCCCGATCACCAGCTGTCGCTCGCGATAGGAAAGTCGGGACAGAATGTACGCCTCGCCGCAAAACTCTGCGGATGGAAGATAGACATCAAGAGTCATACACAGTTCGAAGAGATGGAGGCTGAACTGGCCGCTTACGAAGAGTATGAAGATGACTACGAAGAAGCGGACGAGGAGGCAGCCGAGGCCGTAGAAGCCGAGGCAGCTGAGGAAGCTGAAGAGGTCGAAGAAGCTGACGAAGCAGACGATGCTGAAGAGGCCGAAGAGGCTGAGGAAGCTGACGAAGCCGAAGACGCAGAAGAGGAAGCCGAAGAAGAAGCCGAAGAGGCTCAGGAGGCTGCTGAGACTGAGGAGGCCGATGCCGGGGATGAATAAAAAGCATGTTCCAATGAGGCGGTGCGGAGGCTGCATGCAGTCAAAGCCAAAGAGCGAACTGATACGCATCGTCGATGACGGCGAAACGATAGCCGTCGACCTGACCGGGAGGATGAACGGCCGCGGGATGTATATATGCCGCGATCCGGAATGCCTCGAGGCAGCATGGAAGAAGAACGCCGTCAGAAGAAGCTTCAGACGGAATATCGAAAAAGAACAGCTTGATAAAGTGTATGACGAACTGAAAAGAGAAGAAAAGGAGGTGTCTCAATGAAGGTAAGCGAACTGGCAAAAGAACTGAACATGACAAGCAAAGACCTTATCGAAAAGGCCAATTCGATGAACATCGAAGTCAAAGCGGCCAACAGTAACCTGACTGACATTGATGCGACAACACTCAGAAATATAATCAATACTAAGAAAAACAAAGATACTAAGACAAAGGTGGTAAGAGTGCAGTCCAAGAGGACCGATCAGGAGCAGGTCAAGGAGCCGAAGGTAACGGTCAAAGCTGCGAAGACGACGGTCCAGCCGGCGAAGAAAAAGCCGGCCCCGAAGGCAGCCCCTGTCCAGCCGGCTGAAAAACCCGTCAGGGAAGAAGCCGCGCCGGTCAAAAAGCCGCCGATGGGAAAACCCGTACCCAAGTCGGGCGTCAAGCCGCCGATGGGCAAGCCGGTGCCGAAGAAGGTAACGGCTGCAAAGCGCGCTGAAGAAGAGGCGAAGCAGGAAGAAGCGAAGGCTGCAGCTGCAGCTAAGGCCGCTGCTGAAGAGAAAAAGCCGGAAGAGGCAAAACCTGCAGCAGAAGTCAAGCCTGCCGCTAAAAAGCGCGAGAGCCCGTTCCCGGAAGTAAAGATCATCAAGAAGGCTGAGCCGGAACAGAAAGCTCCGCAGAAGGCAGAAGAAAAGAAGCCTGCAGAGCCCAAGGCCGCAGAGAAAAAGCCTGCTGAAAAGAAGCCGGCTGAGAAGAAGGCTCCTGTCAGAAAGAATCTCGACAGAAGACCGATGCAGGAGATAAAGGTCCTCAAGAAGGCTGCTGACATCAAAAAGGAAGAAGCAAAAGCCAAGGAAAAGAGGGAAAAGGAAAAGAAGGCCGCGGCCGCAAAGGACGCAGCATCTTCAAGACCGCAGAGAAGACCTCAGGGCGGATCCGGCCAGGCGCAGTCCGGCGGCGGAGATTCGAGAAAAGGCTCTTCCCCGAAGAAGCACAAGGACAAGGACAAGAACAAGGAAAAGAACAGATTCGACCGTCTGGAGCGCGGACCGAGGTCGCTTGAGAAGAAGGCTAAGAAAAAGCACATCAAGCAGCCGAAGGTAGAGCCGGAACCGGAGATCGAAGAAGAAGTACTGCCGGTAGGAACAAAGGTCATCAACGTACCTATCACTATTACAGGATTCTGCGAGCAGGTAGGCGTATCGGTATCGAGCGTCATCCTCACACTCCTGAAGATGGGCGTCGTTGCAAACCAGAACCAGAACATAGACGATGTCACGGTAGAGATGCTTGCTGAAGAGCTCGGCATCCAGGTAGTCATCGGAAAGGTCGAAGAAGAGGAAGAGGAAGAAGGACTCGAGACATTCGAGGACCGCGAAGCCGACCTCAAGCCGAGACCGCCGATCATCACCGTAATGGGTCACGTAGACCACGGTAAGACATCGCTTCTCGACGCTATCAGAAATACTGATGTAACAGCCGGAGAGTCCGGCGGCATCACGCAGCACATAGGTGCTTCCGAGGTCGAGATCAACGGCCAGAAGATCGTATTCCTCGATACTCCGGGACACGAAGCTTTCACAGCGATGAGAGCCAGGGGCGCGGATATCACCGATATCGCAGTCCTCGTAGTAGCTGCTGACGACAGCGTAAAACCGCAGACTGTAGAATCGATCTCGCACGCCAAGGCGGCGGGAGTACCGATCATAGTCGCTATCAACAAGATGGACAAGCCCGGAGCAAATCCGGACAGGGTCAAGCAGGACCTCACTGAGCACGGCATCCTGGTCGAAGACTGGGGCGGCGAAGTCATCAGCGTTCCTGTATCGGCCAAGTCGGGAGAAGGCATCAGGAACCTCCTGGAGATGATACTTCTGCAGGCGGAAGTCCTCGAGCTCAAGGCCAACCCGGACCGTCTTGCTCTTGGTACAGTCATCGAAGCGAGACTCGACAAGGCAAAGGGCCCCGTCGCTACGCTTCTTGTAACTAACGGTACTCTTAAGGCTGGTCAGTCCGTCGTAGCAGGAACATGCTCCGGCAGGATCAGGCTCATGACGAACTACAAGGGCGAAACTATCTACAAAGCGGGTCCGGCAACAGCTGTCGAGATCCTCGGTCTTACGGACGTTCCGGCTGCAGGCGACAAGTTCAATGCAGTAGGAAGCGACAAGAAGGCGAAGGAGATCGCAGAGCACAGAAGACTCAAGCAGCGTGAAGAAGTCATGGCCAGAACATCCAGTTCCACGCTCGAGGATCTGTTCAGCCAGATCAGCCAGGGCGAGAGAAAAGAACTCAACCTCATCGTCAAGGGCGATGTAATGGGTTCGGTAGGCGCTGTCAACGCATCGCTTGAAAAACTTTCGAACGACGACGTAAAGGTCAACATCGTTCACTCCGGAGTCGGCGCAATCAACGAGTCGGACGTAACTCTTGCAAGTACATCTGATGCTATCATCATCGGATTCAACGTAAGACCGCAGTCCGCAGTCAGCGCGATGGCAGACCGTGAAGGAGTACAGATAAGGACATACAACGTAATTTACAACATAATCGATGACGTAGAGAACGCTATGAAGGGTATGCTCGATCCTGAGTTCAAGGAAGTCGTTCTCGGCGAAGTCGAAGTCAGAGATACATTCAAGGTACCGAATGTCGGAACGATCGCCGGTGCTTATGTCACGAACGGCAAGGTCGTCAGGAACGCTCAGATCCGTATCGTAAGAGACGGTATAGTGATCCACGAAGGAACTATATCCTCGCTCAGAAGATTCAAGGACGACGCCAAGGAAGTCCTCCAGGGATATGAGTGCGGCATAGGCATTGAGAACTACAACGACATCAAGGTCGGAGACATCATCGAGTGCTTTGAGATGCAGGAAGTTGAAAGGCAGAACTGATAATGGGAAAAGGATACAGACAGGGCAGGATGTCCGGCGAGATCCAGAAGATAATCGCCGGCATGCTGCAGCGTGAACTGAAGGATCCGAGACTGGACGGCATGATCAGCATAACTGCTGTCGATGTCACAAACGACGGAAGTTACGCTACGGTCTACGTCACTGTCTTCGAACCGGGCGCCGATGAAGCCAAAGTCGCCGAAAGGCAGGCCGAGGTCATCGAGGCTCTCGAAAGAGCCAAAGGCGTCCTGAGGAGAGAAATCGGAAAGAGCATGAAGCTGCGCCACACGCCTGAGCTCATATTCAAGATCGACAGGTCGCTCGAGTACGGCCGTCACATGGATGAGGTCATAGAGGGCGTTATGAAAGAGCAGCGCATGAACCAGAGTGAGGAACAGGATGAAGAATGATTCGATGCGGCAGATAGCCGATGCGCTTCTTGAGGCGCAGAGCATAGACATACTTACTCACATAATGATGGACGGCGATGCCATTGGCTCCGCCGTCGCTCTTTGCCTCGCTCTGAGAAAAGCCGGCAAGAGGGCAGATGTGATCATCGAGGATGATATAGCTGAATATCTCGAGTTCCTGGACTATGGATGCACGAAGAGCGTAGATGAGGCCGAAGGAGGCGCCGACGTATGCGTCATACTCGACTGCTCGGTGAGATCGAGATTCAGAGAAAGAGAAAGGATCTTCGACTCGGCCGCAAAGAAGATATGCGTCGATCATCACGAGACGAAGGAGCCGATAGCGGATCTTCACTACATCGATCCGTCTTCAGCGGCCACAGGAGAGCTCGTATACCTCCTCCTGAAGGAAATGGGCGCAGAGATAGACAAGGACATAGCATCATGCCTCTTCGCGGCTATAGCGACCGATACGGGCAATTTCATGTATTCGAACACGTCGAAAAGATCGCATGAGATCGTATCCGAGCTTTATGACACGGGATTCGACGCTTACTCGGTCAGCATGCAGCTCTACGAGAACGAGCCCTACAGAAAGATCGCTCTGCACGGCAAGGTAGTCGCCGGCGCTGAGATGATCGAGGGCGGCAGGATAGTCATGGCGAAGGTCAGTCGTAAGATGCTCGAGGAGAGCGGCGCTGACTTTGAGGATACTGAAGGCATAGTAAGCATCCTCAGGAGCATCAAGGGCGTAGAGGCCGCAGCTCTGGTCAAGGAGAAAAAGCCGGAAGAGATCAAGGTGTCACTCAGATCGAAGGAATACGTCGACGTCGCAAAAGTCGGCTCACAGTTCGATGGAGGCGGCCACAAAAGAGCCGCCGGATGCACGATAAGGACAGATCTCGATACGGCTTATGAGCAGATCAAAGAGGCTCTGAGAAAGGAAATATGCAGGGGATAATCAATCTAAACAAGCCGCAGGGCATGACATCTCATGACTGCGTCGGAATGATAAGAAGACTGACCGGCATCAAAAAGGTCGGTCATGCAGGGACGCTCGATCCGATGGCGACAGGCGTCCTTCCTGTATGTGTGGGCAGGGCTACGAGGATAATGCAGTATCTGGACGATGAGACGAAGGAGTACATCTGTGAGATGAAGCTCGGTCTCACGACCGATACGCAGGACATATGGGGCGAGGAGATTGCTTGCAGTGAAGTAAGCGAAGAGCAGGTGAGAAGAGCGCCTGAGGTCCTGAAGGGCTTTGAGGGCGATATAATGCAGACGCCTCCGATGTACTCGGCTCTGAAATACAAAGGAAGAAAACTCTACGAATATGCCAGAAAAGGCATAGAAATAGAGGTAAAACCCCGCAAAGTACGCGTAGAAAGCATAGAAATACTTGACGTAAATAATGTTTATGTAAAGTTCAAAATCGTATGCGGACGCGGCACTTATGTCCGTTCCATATGCGATGAGGCAGGAAAACTGCTCGGATGCGGGGCTGCTATGAGCGCTCTTGAAAGAACCATGAGCGCAGGGATGAGGATAGAAGAAGCGATATCGGCCGATGATCTGAAAGCTATGACGGCGGAGCAGATCGAGGCCGTAATGTATCCTCCGTATTATCCTCTGGATATGAGGCGGATGCAGGTCAGCGTGCGGGAGGCTAACGACCTCATCGACGGAAAGCATATACGCATCCCGGAGAACTTCGGGGAACAGCCTGATGAAGCAGCCGATCCTGATGAAAAGCTCCTTGCTTTCGAGGGAGAGAGATTCATGGGCATCGTCTATATCGAAGACGGGACCGTCATCCCCGAAAAAATATTTGATACCGAAAAGAAATGAGACAGAAAATGATAATATTCAACAGTCTGGATGAGATCAATATCGAAGAGAATACCGCTGTTGCCCTCGGCAATTTCGACGGGCTTCATACGGGTCATATGCACCTCATAGGCAGCATGTTGCAGACAGCGAAAGAGAAGGGCATCGCTCCTGCGGTATTCACTTTTTCAAATCATCCGAGCGCGCTTATCACAGGTGAGAAAGTACCTGAGATAATCTACGCGGAGGACAAGGCAAAGATACTTGAAGAAGCAGGCGTGAAATATCTCTTCAACATACCGTTCACAAAGGAGATAATGGGCATGAGCCCTGAGGAGTACGTAAAGAAACTGCTCCTGGAAAGCTTCAGGATGAAGGATGCTTTCTGCGGATTCAACTACAGATTCGGAGCGAAGGCGGCCGGAGATACGGAGCTCTTCACAAAGCTTTCGAAAGAGCTTGGATTCGATCTTCATGTTATGGACGCCGTAAAGTCCGGTGATCGCGTAGTCAGCTCTACGGTCATAAGGGCGGCAGTGATGGACGGCGACATGAAGAGCGCGGCTGAGCTTCTCGGAAGGCCGTATGTGATCAAGGGCACCGTGCAGGAAGGAAACAGGATAGGAAGGACGATAGGCTTTCCTACATGCAACATCTCTGTAGACGAAGGCATGGTCGCTCCGGCAAACGGCGTTTACCTGACGCTGTGCGCAGTGGATGGTGAGGTGCACAGATCGATAACGAACGTGGGCGTGAAGCCGACGATAGGCGAGTACGAGAAGAACATCGAAACGAATATATTCGACTTCGACAGACAGATATACGGCACCGAAATAGAGGTAAGATTCCTCGACAGGATCAGATCCGAGAGAAAGTTTGCCGGTATAGACGAGCTCAAAGCGCAGATCGGAAGGGATTGTGAAGAAGCGAGAAGACTTCACTCTGCCCGTGGATAACGAAATATAGATAACGATAGTGCGGAAAAGCCATATGCCTCCACATCATATTGATTGTGGGGGTATTTTATTGTCGCAAAAAGTGATGAAATAGTGAAAATTATTGAAGAAAAGGGAGTTTCCATGCAAAAAGATATTGTTATTAACTGAATAACAATGATAATATTATCGTAAACTTCAACACTGGTCCATAAGTCTGGAGGAGTTTTTATGATTTTTGCGCGCAGATTAGGTTGTGTTGCAATTTCACTGACCCTGGCTTTGACCGGTATTTTTATACCGCAAAACGCCATGGCAGCAAGCGGGACGAGTGCTCTCAAAGCCTCAAATTACAGCGTTCCGGGGAAATTGTACATCGGCAGTGCAGTAACACTTAAGGGTAAGGTAAGCTCGAACAAAAAGCTTACGTTTATTCGTGCCGGATTCAAAAATTCGAAGAAAAGATGGCTTGTCGGTAAAAATGTTACGGTAAACCCCGAATCGAAGAAGTTCAACATCAAGACTGTTGACACCAAGATCAAGTTCGGGAAACTTAAAGCCGGAACGTACTATTATACTGTCTACGCTAAAGACTCCTCCGGGTCCGGTCGTAATGTCATCAACAAAAAGTTCACAGTTTCGGAGATGAAACCCGTACTTTACACGACGCCTTCCTACTACCACGTCAATGGTAAAGGCTTCAACATGAGAGGCAAGGTCTACTCGGAATTCAAGATGACCAGAGTGAAGGTAGGTGTCACGAACTCGAAGGGCGTCTGGAAGAAGGGCTTCTACAAAACCGTTAATCCGAAATCGGTCAAGTTCAATATCGCAAGCGTCGATACCGATATCAAATTCGGAAAGCTCTCGAACGGAACTTACAGGTATGTCATCTGGGCCAGGGACAATAAAGGCAAATCCAGAACGATCCTGTCGAAGACATTCAAAGTCGTAAAGAAGATCCCGACTGAGAGTTATTCTTCCAACACGAAGGTGCCGGTACTTTACAGGACCAACCAGACGATCCTCAAGTACAACCACAACGTGATCGAAAACATCGGCAGACAGACCTTCTCCGGTCCGTGCGGACTCTACAGCATGGCTTACTGCAGAGCAGTCCTCGACGGAAAGTTCACCAAGACGGGATATGATCCGGTCGAAAAAGAATACAGAGGCTTCGATACTTACTACGGAAAACTCTGGGCTGTATACGGACACCATTCGAACGGAGCTTACTGGTCGGAAGCCGGCGGCGACTGCATATGGTTCAGCACCGCAAAGAGCTGCTACAGGAGAGCGGTAAGAGAAATCAAGAGCGGAAGGCCCTGCATCATCAAAGTCCATAACGGATACAGCGGAAACAATCACTATGTAGCCGTCATCGGATACACGATGGGCACGACAGAGAGCAACGTAACTCTCGACAGGCTGATCGCCATCGACCCGGTCTATGTACCGAACGTAAAGGTACTCGGAGATATAAGCTGGTATTCTGATACGAGTTCGCCTCAGTGCATCGTATTCTGATAAAGGGTAATAAGCATATTCAAAATCAAACCAAACCAAAAGAGAAGACCATCCGGTCTTCTCTTTGTTTTCCGTATTTTCGCTGCTTCGTATTACCGGATCATTCTTCTTCGGCATACGGGTCGTCATCAGTGACATCCATGCCGCCTTCGGCGCCGTTGTCATCCGTTCCGCCGTCTTCGGCCGGATCATAGAATTCTTCAGATCCGTTGTCTACCGTAACGCCTTCATCTTCTTCCATAACGGTCTCGCCGTCATCGACAGTAACGTCGTCAGTGGAGAATCCTTCATCTATCTCTTCGGTCGTCACATCTTCAGCGTCTTCGAATTCAGCTTCGGTGCCGCGGCTGCTCAGGAAGTATATTCCTGCTGCGGCGAGGGCTGCGATCAGAAGTATGATCAGGATGATGACAGGAGCCTTGCTCTTTTTCTTCTTCGCGCCTGCGGCTGCTCTTCCCGGCGCTGCGGGGGCAGGGGCGGCTTCGGGCTCGCTTTTTGCTTCTTCTCTATATGTGCTTTCTTCAGGCTGCGCTGCCTGGCGGCTCGCTTCTTCGCGCGCTCTTTCTTCAGCGGCGATGCGCGCCTTTTCTTTTTCTTCGGCTTTCACTACGTCCGGCTGCAGAACGAATCCGCAGAATCCGCATCTTACAGAATCGTCTGAAGCGGCGTGGCCGCATTTTGGACATCTAATAAGCGACATTTCTTAATACCTCCTTTTCGGGCATGTTTTCCGAGAACATATAATAGCAAGAACGAAAGAAAAAGACAAGTGACACCGTATCGATATATGTTATAATAATTAATTGGAAAAGGAGACCAGGGATATGAAACCGATCTACAAAAGAGTTTTACTTAAAGTCAGCGGTGAAGCGCTGGCGGGCGAGAAAGGCTTCGGTCTTGATACGCCTACTATCAAAAAGATGGCAGCTGAGATCAAAGATGTCTACGACACAGGCGTTCAGATAGCAGTAGTCGTCGGCGGAGGCAACTTCTGGAGAGGAAGAACGAGCAGCAATATGGACAGGGCTACAGCCGACTACATCGGCATGCTCGCTACATGCATGAACGCTCTCGCTCTGCAGGAGGCATTCGAGGATCTGGGAATGCAGACCAGAGTCCAGACGGCGATCGAGATGAGAGAAGTCGCTGAACCGTATATCAGAAGAAGAGCTATCCACCAGCTCGAAGAGGGCAAGATCGTCATCTTCGGAGCAGGAACAGGAAACCCGTTCTTCTCGACAGATACGACGGCAGCTCTCAGAGCCGCAGAGATAGACGCGGAAGTCATTCTTCTTGCGAAGAACATCGACGCGGTATATTCGGCGGATCCGAAGATCGATCCGAACGCTGTCAGATACGAGCACCTCACACACTGGGATGTCCTCGAAAAGGACCTCAAGGTCATGGACTCGACGGCAGCATCGCTGTGCAGAGACAACCATATCGATATCAAGGTGTTCGCGATAGCCGGAGAAGGAAATGTCATGAAGGCTGTCTGCGGAGAAAAAATAGGAACATCTATAACATAAGGAGGAAACTATGTCAGAACAGGTAATGGCTACTCTTGAAGAAAAATTAGCTAAGAGCATGGATAATCTTAAAGAAGAGCTCAACGCGGTAAGAGCCGGAAGGGCGAACCCCGCTCTTCTCGACAGAGTTGAAGTAGAATACTACGGAATGAAGACTCCGCTCAAGCAGCTTGCTACAGTAGCTGCTCCCGACCCGCGCACTCTTCTCGTAACACCGTTCGATCCCAAGTCGGTCGGCGACATCGAAAGAGCTATACTGGCTGCAAACATCGGCATCAATCCGGCCAACGACGGAAAGGCCGTAAGACTTTCGATCCCGCAGCTTACTGAGGAAAGAAGAAAAGAACTTGCTAAGAAGGCCCGCGGCATCGGCGAAGAAGCGAAAGTCGCTGCAAGGAACCTCAGAAGAAAGGCCAACGATGAGATCAAGAAAGAGGAAAAGAACGGCGACCTGACAGAGGACGACGTCAAGGGATTCCTCGATGATATCCAGAAGGCTACAGACAAGGCGATCAAGGACATCGACGGCATAGTTGCAAACAAAGAGAAAGAGATCATGGAGGTCTGATGGCCCAGTCTAAAGAGAATATACCCCGCCACGTTGCCGTCATAATGGACGGCAACGGCCGGTGGGCTGAAAAAAGAAAACTGCCCAGAGTTATGGGGCACAACGCCGGCATGAGATCCATGAGGGAGATAGTCAGACGCTCCAGCGATATGGGCATTGAGTATCTTACCGTGTACGCTTTTTCGACAGAAAACTGGAAGCGCTCAGAAGAAGAAGTGGGCGGTATTTTTCGTCTGCTCGTAAAATTCGTGGACAGCGATCTCGAAGAGCTTTACAGGAACAACGTCAGGGTCAATGTGCTCGGCGACTGGAGAAAGCTTCCTGCCGCAGCTGTCGACAGGCTCGAGAAGACAATAGAGCGCACGAAGGAAAATGACGGTATGTGTTTCAACATCTGTCTCAATTACGGAAGCCGCGCTGAGATAACGGACGCCGTAAGAGAGCTGGCACAGAAGGTCAAAAGCGGAGAGATAGAGCCCGAGGATATAGACGAACAGGCTATATCGGGCGCTCTTCTGACGGGAAAATTCGACATACCGGATCCCGACCTTCTCATAAGGACGAGCGGCGAGATAAGGATATCGAACTATCTCCTGTGGCAGATAGCTTACAGCGAGATGATATTCACGGACATACTGTGGCCCGATCTCGATCCGGATACGTATGAAGAACTCGTCCTGAGCTACAAGGACAGAGACAGAAGATTCGGAGGTAGGAACAAATGAAAACAAGGATCCTTTCCGGTCTTATAATGGTGCCGCTGCTTGCGGTCCTCTTCTTCGGAGGGGAGGTGCTGAGGATAGCGTGCTTCATAATAGGAGTCGGCGGACTCTACGAATTCTTCAAAGGATTCAAAAGCATGGACATACACCCGTCATATCCGATAGGGTGTGTGTTCGCATTGCTTCTGTATCTTATAGACACGCTCAGGATATCGAGCGGCATATACAGACCGGAGCTATACATGGGATGGCTCGTGCTGCTGGTAGTCTGCTCGTGCCTTTATCTTTTCAAATTCGATGAAAGAAAGCTCGAAGACGGGATGGCGACGATCATCGGAGTGGTGTACATCATTCTGTTCTCGTATCACGTCGTCCTGGTCGACCAGACGGCTCACAGCCTGCTGGTATGGACCATCGTCTTCTCGGCGTTCGGCACGGATATATTCGCTTACTTCACAGGCTACTTTCTGGGCAAACACAAGCTCTGCCCGAAGATCAGCCCGAAGAAAACGATCGAAGGCTCCATCGGCGGCATACTCGGCAGCATGCTTCTGTGCGGGCTGTTCGGATGGTTCTTCGGAAGCGGCGTATACTTCGTGCACACACTTGCTATCGGCGCTCTCGGCGGCGTGATCTCCCAGGCGGGAGACCTTACCGCGTCGGTGTTCAAGCGCAAGATGGGCATCAAGGACTACGGAAACCTGATACCGGGACACGGCGGAGTGCTGGACCGTTTCGACAGCGTTCTTTTCACTGCGCCGATGGTCTACTACTATATAATTTTTGTTCTTTGAGGATGAACGGGGAATATTTATGAAGAAAGTAGCTTTATTTGGCTCGACAGGATCGATAGGCCGTCAGGCCCTGGACGTAATAGACAAAAGCAGACAGCAACTATCCGTTGCTGTTTTGGCATGTGGGAAAAACATTGAGCTTCTTAGGAAGCAGATAGCTGAGTACAGCCCTGAGGCAGTCGTCGTGAAGGACGAGGAGGACGCAAAGGAGCTGAGAAGAGATTTTCCCGGTCTTGTGATTCTTTCGGGCACCGAAGGGTATAAAGAAGCTGCGCGCTCCGGTTACGACGTCATGCTGAACGCGATGATGGGCATCAGCGGGCTCGAGCCCACTTACGAAGCTGTGAAGCTCGGAAAGGAGATCGCCCTCGCGAACAAGGAGACTCTCGTCGCAGGAGGAAAGATCATAATCGAAGAGGCGAGGAAGAGCGGCGCTGTCATCAAACCGGTCGACAGCGAGCACAGCGCGATATACCAGTGCCTCGAAGGAAGACAGAAGGGCATCCTGAAAAGGATACTCCTGACAGGAAGCGGCGGCCCGTTCAGGACGTTCACCGGCGAAGAACTGGAGAACGTCACCGTCGACATGGCCCTCCATCATCCGAGATGGAATATGGGACCGAAGATCACGATCGACTCGTCGACTCTGATGAACAAGGGGCTCGAGGTCATCGAGGCGAAGTGGCTCTTCGACGTCGAGGCGGACGACATAACTGTCGTCATCCATCCGGAGAGCATCATCCACTCCATGGTCGAGTTCGTGGACGGAGCGGTGCTCGCGCAGATGGGCGTGCCTGACATGGAGATCCCGATAGCCTATGCGCTTACTATGCCGGGCAGGCTCGAGGGAGTAAGCGAAAGCATCGACTTCTTCGGAGCATCGAACGCTCTGCATTTCGAAAGACCTGACATGGAGCGCTTCCCGTGCCTCAGGATAGCGATAGACGCTCTGAAAGAGGGCGGCACATGCACTGCGGCCATGAACGGAGCCAACGAAGAGATAGTTGCGGCCTTCCTGGCCGGAAAGATCGGATACACAGATATTCCGAAACTGATAGAGAAGGTCCTTGACGGTCATAAGAACGGCCCGGGAACTCAGATAGAGGAGATCCTTGAGACCGACAGGCTGGCGAGGATCAGGGTAAGAGAATCGATAGGGGAAATTATATGACGATCATTCTTGCAATACTGCTGTTTTGCATATTGATATTCATACATGAGTTCGGTCACTTTGCTGCGGCGAAGCTGTGCGACATCAAGGTCAACCAGTTTGCTGTCGGCATGGGACCGGTCATCTTCAAAAGACAGAAGGGCGAGACGGAGTACTCGCTCAGGCTCCTTCCGATCGGCGGCTTCTGCGCCATGGAAGG
>CAMNNG010000007.1 GCA_946545145.1 uncultured Bacillota bacterium | reverse complement strand
CAGACTACGCACAAGTTCACGAAACAGCAGATCGAGGATGCGCTTACTAAGCTCGACGACTTCACAGAGTTCGGACAGGTGCTCCGCTCCAAGGGCATCGTAGAAGGCGAAGACGGCGAGTGGATCCACTTCGACTACATCCCGGGAGAGCCCGAGGTAAGAACAGGTACAGCTGAGGCGACAGGAATGATCTGCGTCATCGGAGTCGATCTTGAAGAAGACAGGATCAAGGCTCTGTTCGGACTGTAAAGCGCCCGGAGCAGCGCACGGGGAATGGCGCTGAAATACTGGATCAGGAGAAAAATAGATAATGAACAATAATAAAGATATACCGGTATATCTGTTCACCGGCTTTCTTGGAGCCGGCAAAACGACATTCATACAGGATATACTGACATCAAAGGAATTCAACGAAGGCGAGAACACCCTGCTTCTTCTCTGCGAAGAGGGTGAAGTGGAGTACGAACCGGACAAGTTCGCCTTCCCGAACGTCATGGTAGCAGCCATCGACGACGAAAAGGATCTGACAAAGGCAAACCTCGCGCATCTCGCGAAAGAGTGCGATGCGGAGAGGGTAATGGTAGAGTACAACGGCATGTGGATGCTCGAGAGCTTCTTCAGGAACATGCCGCCCGAGTGGATCATCTACCAGGAAGTCACCTTTGCCGATGCGACTACCTTCCTCATGTACAACCAGAACATGAGGCAGCTTACTTTCGACAAGATGAAGACCGCCGAGATGGACATCTTCAACAGATGCGTCCACGGCTTCGACAAGATGGCCTTCCACAAAGAGGTGCGCATCGCCAACAGAAAGGCGCAGATCATCTACGAGTACGGTCCGGACGACGTAGAGCCGGACGATATCGTGGACCCGCTTCCGTTCGACCTTGATGCCGATGAGATCGAGATCAAGGATGAAGATTATGCGGAGTGGTACCGCGACATCAACGAAAACCCGAACAGGTACGATGGAAAGACGCTGATCCTGAAGGTCAGAGCGGCCATGGTCAACGAGATGCCAAGAGGCGAGTTCGCTGCCGGCCGCCACGTCATGACATGCTGCGTCGAAGACATCCAGTTCGCTGCCCTCGTCTACAAGTGGCAGCATGACAACGATCTGCATGTCGGAGAGTGGATAAAGGTCAAGGGAACAGTCAAGATGGAAAACCACGAAGCTTACGAGGGCGTCGGCCCGGTCGTAAGATGCGTGAGGGTAGAGAAGTGCGAAGCGCCCGAGCCTGAAGTCGCAACGTTCTAGTAAGCAGATACAAAAGCTGACACAAAAGCTGCATCATGCCGATGCGGCTTTTTTCATGCCGGAAAATGAAAAACCTGCAGGATCTTTGATCTGCAGGTTTTACAATGAGTTTTTATCTGGTGATTCGTAATGGACTTGAACCATCGACCTCCTGGTTGTCACCCAGGCGCTCTCCCAGCTGAGCTAACGAATCGCGATGGGAATACTATAACACATAATCGGCCGGTTGTGAAGAAGAAATTTGAGAGTCGTGGTGTTGACAAATCCGCTCAAACTAAATACAATACATATGGTTAGCAAGTGCTAACTATTTTTTAGAGTGTGTGTTAGTTGCCACTAACGTATTTTGCGGGGCAACGCATTCAGGCAAAGCGCGATCAGGCAGAAAAGAAGGAAACATGAACGAAGAATTCGGGCAGAA
The DNA here is from genome assembly GCA_946545145.1 of uncultured Bacillota bacterium. GTDB lineage: Bacteria > Bacillota > Clostridia > Peptostreptococcales > Anaerovoracaceae > UBA3738. The sequence goes on along the minus strand of CAMNNG010000007.1, from coordinate 17,146 downwards.
AACCAGCATAACGAACGAGACGGGCGAATTCGAGATGACGCAGTACGACGTCTTTCCGGGCATACGCCTCATATACAAAGATGCGCATATTTCCAAGTGCGTCATCAGGCATGAGAGCGATCCGGATATTTATGTTATCGATCACTGCAGAGAGGGCAGGATAGAGTATGTCCGCAAAAGCGAGATATACTATCTGACGGCCGGAGATCTTTCGATCTCGAAAAGGGACGACATCGGCCCGGAGCAGTACTTCCCCCAGAATCATTATCACGGCGTGACGATAGAGATCGATCTGAACAGCGCGCCGGAGTGTCTTTCGTGTTTTCTCGATGACGTCGACGTCAGGCCTGAAAATGTAATAAGCAAATACTGCAGGTCCGGTGACTGCTTCATAGCAAGATCCGATCAGAGCATAGAGCATATCTTTTCGGAGCTTTATTCGGTCCCGGACAGCATCAAGCAGGGATATTTCAAAGTCAAGATCCTGGAGCTTCTTCTGTTCCTCAGCGGGATGGACAGAAAGTCCGAGCAGGAAAACCGCAGGAGCTTCTCGAAGTCGCAGGTGGGCCTGGCAAAGGCGATGTGCGACTATCTGACGGAGAATATGGATACGAGGGTCACCCTCGATGAGCTTACTGAAGTGTTCCACATGTCCGGGACGCAGCTAAAGACGATATTCAAGGGAGTCTACGGCATTTCGATCTATTCGTACATCAGGACCCAGAAGATGAAGTCGGCCGCAAAGCTTCTGAGATCGACGGATGAGACCGTGCTTGAGATAGCAGGGCGGTACGGCTATGAGAACGGAAGCAAGTTTGCCAAGGCCTTCAGGGACACGATGGGCATGAGCCCGAGCGAATTCAGGTATGTGAGCGATGACGTAGCGGCAGGCCTCATAGAAGGCTGAAGCGGGCCCTCGTAATGCCGATTGTCCTTTTGGAGTAGACTTACGGCTGTAATGTGCTATAATTCCATTATCAAATTATTTCTTGATTTGATATCTTGACACCACAACAATTAAAGTCTGAATGGAGCCTAACATTTGCCTTTTGGAGCGGATGGGCTCCGTTTTTCGTTGTAAACTTACGTCAGTTAGTCAAGACTAACTGGTACTTACAAACATGCCAATAGTTATCAAATACACAATGAAAGGACGTAAATCAAATGAGCAAAATAGCAGTAGTATACTGGAGTGGAACAGGCAACACAGAAGCAATGGCGAAGGCCGTTTGTGAAGGGGCGCAGGACAAGGGCGCTGAGGTAGATCTTCTTACATGTGCAGATTTCTCAGCAGATAAAGTATCGTCGTATGACGCGATCGGATTCGGATGCCCGTCCATGGGGGTAGAAACTCTCGAAGAGAGCGAGTTCCAGCCCATGTTCGACAGCTGCAAGGCTGCTCTTAATGGAAAAAAGATAGGTCTGTTTGGATCATACGGCTGGGGAGACGGCGAATGGATGCGTAACTGGGAAGCTGACTGCAAGGAAGCAGGCGCAGTCATGGCAGCTCCGTTCGTTATCGCCAATGAGGCTCCCGACGATGATGCCGTATTCGCTTGCAAGGCTCTCGGAGCCGCGCTTGTCTAACTGACATCTAATTGCTTATAACATGCAACTTAGCCATATCACTTATCAGTCTGCGGAGAAATATCCTCCAAGAAAATGAATACTGTCAAATCAGTGCACCGCAGACACCATAACTTTTCAAAAGCCTACGGGCAGGAACGGGCGGAATCATCCGCCCGCTTGCTTTTTTTGTTCACGGGCGCAAACGTTGTAAATACAGCGGCATTGTGATAGAATACTTATTCGAAAAATCGAAAGGAAGGACTGAACTTACAGGGATATGGCAAAGGAAAAAATCATCAACATAGCCGTTATAGCACACGTCGACGCGGGAAAATCCACACTTGTGGATGCGTTCCTCTCGCAGAGCGGCGTTTTCAGAGAAAATGAAGAAGTAGTCGACTGCGTAATGGACAGCGACGATATAGAAAGAGAAAGAGGAATAACGATCTATTCCAAGAACTGCTCCGTCATGCACGGCGATACGAAGATCAATATCGTAGACACGCCGGGACACGCGGACTTCTCATCGGAAGTAGAGCGTATCATGAAGACAGTAGATACGGTCATCCTCCTCGTGGATTCGAGCGAAGGCCCGATGCCTCAGACGAGGTTCGTTCTGAAGAAGAGCCTCGAGCAGGGACTGAACCCGATCCTTCTCATAAACAAGATAGACAAAAAAGACGCCCGCATAGACGAGGTCGTCGATGAAGTATACGAACTCTTCATGGATCTCGAAGCGAACGACAAGCAGCTCGACTTCCCGATCCTTTACGGCATCGCTCGTCAGGGCATAGTAGTAAGAGACCCCGAAGAGGTTGCGGGAATACAGATCGAAAGCGGCGGAAAGAAGCGCGGCAAGAACGCCAAGGGCGAAGCCGGCCTCGACATCACACCGCTCTTCGATACCATCATAGAGCACTGCGAGCCGTTCCCGGACAAGGACGAGGAGCCGCTGCAGCTGCAGATATCCGCGCTCGCTTACGATGACTACATCGGAAGGCTCGGCATCGGAAGGATCACGAGCGGCACGCTCAAAGAAGCCCAGAGCGTAGGAGTCTGCCAGGGCATGGATTCCGATCCCGTGCAGAAGAAGATCAACCAGGTCTTCGTTTACAGAGGTCTCAAGAGGATGCCGGTCAAAGAAGCGAAGAGCGGCGACATCGTCGTCGTATCCGGTATTTCAGATATCTCGATCGGCGAGACCATCACAGATATGAACGATCCGCAGCCGATGGAGATGATCAGCATCGAAGAGCCTACGCTTTCGATGAACTTCATGGTCAACGATTCTCCGTTCGCCGGTCGCGCGGGAAAATATGTAACATCGAGAAGGATCAGAGAAAGACTGCAGAAAGAGCTTGAGGTCAACGTAGGCCTCACAGTCGAAGAGACGGACAGCACTGACAGCTTCAAGGTCAGCGGCAGGGGCGAGCTGCATCTTTCGATCCTCATAGAGAATATGCGCCGTGAGGGCTATGAGCTCGCAGTAAGCAAACCCGAAGTCATCACGAAGAGGGCAGAGAACGGCGCGAAGCTCGAGCCGATAGAAGAAGTCGTATGCCAGGTGCCGGAAGAGTACTCCGGATCTGTCATATCGAAGCTCAGCCTCAGAAAGGGAACGATGACCCAGATGATGACGGAGAACGGCTTCTGCCACATGGAGTTCGATGTCCCGACGAGAGGACTTCTCGGATACAGATCGGAGTTCATCAACGAGACGAGGGGCGAAGGAACGATGGTAAGACGTTTCGCCAGGTTCGAGCCGTACAAGGGCGACATCCCGCAGAGAACGAGCGGCGTCGCCATTGCTCAGGAGCAGGGAACTGCTACGCCTTACGCTCTTTCGAATATAGCGGAGAGGGTAACTCTCTTCATAGAGCCGGGCACAGAGGTATATGAGGGCATGATCATCGGAAGGAACTCAAGGTCCGATGACATGGTCGTCAACCCATGCAAGGCAAAGCAGAAGACAAACATGAGAGCCGCCGGCGTAGACGATGCGGTCAAACTGCCGCCGGCAATAGATATGACTCTTGAAGAGTCGCTTGAATTCATCAACAGCGACGAACTCGTAGAGGTAGTCCCGGGCGACATCAGGCTGAGAAAGAAGTACCTCAAGGAACTGGAAAGAAGGAGACACAGAGATGTCTGATCAGCATATGCAGCTATTGATGAGCTGGGTGTGGGCGATAGTGATCATGGCGGTCGGCGTGATCGTTATGCAGATCGTCGTCACGATCATAAGACACGCCATGAATAAGGCGGGCGCGGACCAGCTTCTGATATCGTTCACAGTGGTCTGCATCAGGGTAGTAATAATCGCGCTTGCTCTGATAGCCGCCCTTGAGAAGGTGGGAGTGAACCCCTCATCGTTCGTTACGGTGCTCGGAGTCAGCGGCGCCGCTGTCGCTCTCGCCGTCAAGGATTCACTTGCCAACATAGCCGGGGGTATCATGATCATTCTGACGCACCAGTTCAAGGCAGATGATTATGTCGAGATCGACGGATACGGCGGATATGTGCAGAAGACGGATCTTATCATGACCACGCTGAGGACATATGACAACGAGATAGTCTCGATACCGAACAGCATAGTCAACTCGTCCATCGTCAAGAACCATGACGCCAACGAGAAGAGACGTATCACGGTACATGCATCAGTTGACATAAAAGAAGATATCGAAAAGGCAAAAGCTGTCCTGCTCGAAACAGCTAAAAGAAGTCCGTATATCATCGATTCGCCGGCTCCGGCTGCCGAGGTCGTAAAGAGCGGCGGCGGAGTCTGCGAGATAGATCTGATGGTATGGTGCAGAAGAGAAGAATACTGGGATGCTTACTACGCGATGAACGAAGCGGCCGTGCCGGCTCTCATGAAGGCCGGTATTAAGACGCGCTCGAAGACAACGGATATAACTATATCGCAGACGCCGGAAAGCGCGGGAAAGTATGACGAACCGTACGGTGAAGCCTGAGATATAGAGCAGAGGTGAAATAATGGCCTTTACACACCTTCATTTGCACACGCAATATAGTCTGCTCGATGGAGCAGCAAAGATCAAAGACGTCGTAAAACGCGCCAAAGAGCTCGGTATGGAGCATCTTGCCATAACCGACCATGGCGTCATGTTCGGCGTCGTCGATTTTTATAAGGAGTGTACACAGGCCGGCATCCATCCGGTGATCGGCTGCGAGGCATATATGGCCACAGGCAGCCGTTTTTCGCGTGACAAAGAATCCGACAGAAGGCAGTACCACCTGGTGCTCCTGGCAAAGAATCAGACGGGATATCAGAACCTGATAAAGCTCGTCTCCGCAGGCTGGATTGAAGGTCACTACTACAAACCGCGTATAGACAAGGAGATCCTGAGGGAGCACAGCGAGGGGCTGATCTGTCTTTCGGCCTGCCTTGCAGGCATCATCCCGAGGCTCCTTCTTGCAGGCGACTATGAAGGCGCGAAGAAAGAAGCCCTCGAGCACCTCGAGATATTCGGCGAGGGAAACTACTACCTCGAGGTCCAGGACCAGGGGCTCGAAGAGCAGAGAAGGCTCGTGCCGCTCTTAAGACGTCTCAGCGAAGAGACCGGTATCCCGCTGGTCGCGACGAACGACGTCCACTACATCGAGCAGAAGGACGCCGAGGCTCATGATGTCCTGCTCTGCATCCAGACGGGAGCGAAGGTCGAAGACGAAGACCGCATGAGATACGCGAACGACCAGTTCTATCTCAAGAGCGAAAAGGAGATGAGAAACATCTTCGCTGCCATACCCGAAGCCTGCGACAACACTGTGAAGATCGCCGAAAAGTGCGACGTCACATTCGAATTCGGAAAGCTCCACCTTCCCAAATACCCCGTACCTGACGGGAAGAAGAACAATGAATATCTAAGAGAGCTGTGCGAAGAAGGCATGCTCAGAAAGTACGGCGAAGTAAGCGAAGAGCTCCGCGAAAGACTCGAAACGGAGCTTGCCGTCATCGAGCAGATGGGCTTCGTGGACTACTTCCTGATAGTATGGGACTACGTCAACTACGCGAAGAGCCACGGCATCATGGTCGGCCCCGGAAGAGGATCGGCCGCAGGCAGCATAGTCGCTTACGCGCTGGATATAACGGACATCGACCCGATCAAATACGGCCTGATCTTCGAGAGGTTCCTGAACCCCGAAAGGATCAGCATGCCTGATATAGACATCGACTTCCCCGATGACAGGAGGGGCGAGGTCATCGACTACGTAATTGAAAAATACGGAACCGAGCACGTTGCTCAGATCATAACGTTCGGTACGCTCAAGGCCAGGGCCGCCGTCAGGGACGTCGGCCGCGTTCTGGGAGTAAGCTACGCCGAGACGGACAGGATAGCGAAATCGATACCAAACATCCTTGGTATCACGATAGACAGAGCTCTCAAGATGAACCAGGAGCTCGCCAGATCGTACGAGGACAATGAGAACACGAGGCGCGTGATCGATATGGCAAGGGCCCTCGAGGGTATGCCGAGGAACACATCCACGCACGCCGCCGGAGTCGTCATTTCGGAGAAGAGCGTCGGAGAATACGTTCCGCTCTACAGCGACGGCGAGATCATAGAAACACAGTTCGAGAAGAACACTCTGGAGGAGCTGGGCCTTCTCAAGATGGACTTCCTCGGTCTGAGGAACATCAAAACGATAGGAGACGCGCTGTCCCTCATACATGAGAGGCATGGCGTGGACATAGATTTTTCGAAGATGGAATACGACGACCCGGCCATATTCGAGATGATCAGCCAGGGAAATACCCAGGGCGTGTTCCAGCTTGAATCTTCGGGCATGACGAACTTCATGAAGAGCCTGAAGCCAGAGAAGTTCGAGGAGATCGTAGCGGGCATTTCGCTCTTCAGACCGGGCCCGATGGATTCGATCCCGAGGTATCAGGAAAACAGGAAGGACCCGTCGAAGATACAGTATCTGCACGAGTCACTGAGGCCCATACTCGACGTCACATACGGATGCATCGTCTACCAGGAGCAGGTCATGCAGATCGTCCGCGACCTTGCAGGCTACAGCTACGGAAGGTCGGATGAAGTCCGCAGGATGATGGCCAAGAAGAAGATGGACAAGATGGAGGCTGAAAAGGAATACTTCATCAACGGAAAGAAGGACGCCTTCGGAAATGTCGAGATCCCGGGAGCCGTAGCGAACGGAGTGCCGAGGGATATAGCGGAGACGATCTTCAACAGCATGATCAGCTTCGCCGAGTACGCCTTCAACAAATCGCACGCGGCTGCTTACGCGGTCATAACGTATGAGACTGCTTATCTCAAATACTATTATCCGCTCGAGTACATGACGGCTCTTCTTTCCAGCGTTATGGGAGACTCGAAGACGTCTGCTCTGTATATAAGGAACTGCCGCGATATGGGAATAGAGGTCCTGCCGCCCGATGTTAACAGGAGCTTCCGCGGATACAGCATAGAGGACGGAAAGATCAGATTCGGTCTCAAGGCTGTGAAGAACGTGGGCGAGAACGCGATCAGCGCCATCCTCGACGCGAGAGGCAGGATGGGGCCGGCCACAGATCTCAGAACGTTCATCGAGAACGCTGCCCCCGGCGGCATCAAGAAGAACGAGGTCGAGAGCCTGATCAGGGCAGGAGCGACGAAGAGTCTGGAAGGCAACATGGCTCAGCAGATGGCAGTCTGCGAAAGCTACATAGAGTCGGTCCAAAGCCAGACGAGGAACACGGCGCCGGGACAGATATCTCTCTTCGAGACGAACAAGGACGAGATGACTGATCCCGCGGCTATGGTGAAGCTCCCGAACCTGAGGGATTTCTCAGACGAGCAGAAGCTCGCCATGGAGAAGGAGCTCCTCGGAGTATACATATCCGGCCATCCTCTCGAAGCTTACAGGAGCAGGATACAGAGGGCCGCGACGACAGACTCCCTCAGGATCAGCGAATCGGCTGAAGAGGGAGAGATGAAGAAGGGCGGCCTGAAGGACGGAGATACCGTGGTCGTATGCGGCATGGTCACGGGCAAGAGGACGCTTCCCGACAAGAGGAACAACCTCATGGCATTCGTGCAGCTCGAAGACCTGTACGGTGAGCTCGAGATCATAGTTTTCTCCCGCACTTATGAGAGGTGCGCTGCTCTTCTGGAAGATGACAGCGTAGTCATGGTAAGGGGAAGGCTGAGCTTCAGAGAAGATCAGGCGCCGAGCATCACGGCTGATGATATAATCGATATGAAGACCATACCGGAGCCTCAGGCTCAGGCAGGAGCAGTAAGCAAAGGCCCCAGGACGGTAGTCAAGCTGAGGATACCGCCTGACGCCGACGAGGCCGGCATGCTCGAAGAGATAGGACTGCTGATAGGATCTCATCCGGGAAGCGACGAGATCAGGATATATACGAAGAACGGAAAAACCATCAGACCCAGAGGAACGGGCGTAGAAGCTTCAGACGGATTCGTCGGAGCGGCGCGCATGCTCCTTGGAGAAGAGAATGTTAAAAGAGGAGTGATATCATGAGAAAAATAGGAATACTGACGAGCGGCGGAGACGCGCCGGGAATGAACGCGGCTATAAGAGCGGCAGTCAGAAGCGCTCTTTACTACGATATGCAGATCGTGGGAATAGAGAGAGGCTATGAGGGATTGATAGACGGTACATTCAGAGATATGGACCTCGCTTCTGTAGGTGACATTCTCCACAGGGGCGGCACTGTCCTCAAGACGGCAAGATCTGAACGCTTCATGACTGAAGAGGGACAGAACACTGCCATCAGGAATCTGAAGAACGCAGGCATAGAGGGACTGATCTGCTGCGGCGGAGACGGAACTTTCAGAGGAGCTCTCGATCTTGAGAAGAAGGGCGTCGCTGTCATAGGCATCCCGGCTACGATCGATAACGACATGGGCTATACCGATTACACCATCGGCTTCGATACGGCTGTCAATACAGTCCTCGACGCTATATCGATGATAAGAGACACATCCTCCTCACATGAGAGGACTACGATCATCGAAGTAATGGGAAGAGAATGCGGAGACATAGCTCTTTATGCCGGCCTCACGGGAGGAGCCGACGCCATCCTCATCCCTGAGCTCGAGTTCTCGCTCGGAGAGCTCGCTGACAAGCTCGTCAAGGGAATGGAACGCGGAAAAAACCACAGCGTTATAATCAAGGCTGAGGGCGTGGATATCGGAACGAAGGAACTCCAGCAGAAGCTCTCTGAAATGACAGCTCTGGATATAAGGACGGTCACGCTCGCTTACCTTCAGAGGGGCGGAGCGCCGTCGGCAAGCGACAGGATGCTCGCTACTCTCACGGCGAACACTGCCGCGAAATGTTTCTATAACGACATCTCCGGCGTAGCGGTCGGAAGGACGAACGGCAACATCGTCACAACTCCGCTGAAGGATGCTGTAGGTATCAAAAGAGAAGCGAATCTCGCGATGCTGCCGCTGATCGACATGCTCTCGAGATGATATATGTAAAAAATATAACTAATTACAGTTTTTGTGGTTTACACAAAGCGAAATAGTGATATAATGGCTTGGAAAAGTCGGAAAAGGATGAAAAAATGGCGATAAAAGTAGCACAGCTCGACAAAAAGGATATCGAAAGACTTAGCTGCGTAAGCTTCATCGATATCAATATCATCAGGAGAAAGCTTGAAGGTGAGTCTGTCATCTTCGTTGCTTTTGATGAAAGTGAAGCCTGCGGAATTATCGCCCTGGAGCCGGTGGGAGTGAGCCACAGGCTCTCCTATCTTTTTGTGGACGATAAGAAGAGACGCCGCGGCATAGGCCGCAGCCTCTTCGATGCCGTCGGGATCTACGATCCGAAGGTCTATCTCGAGGAGGGAGAGAGCCTTCTTCCGGATATAGATGCATTCCTGGATGCATGCGGATATGTCCTGCTCCACAAGAAGGAACTGTATATCTTCGACAGGAACGAAGATACAGTCGCTTACTGCGCTGATTTCATGCGAATGCACGGCGACGCGCTCATGGGTATGATGCGCCGTCATGGTTTCGCTGCAAGCGCCATGGGTATGGCCCGCCCGGGCCTTATTGAAACACTTGAAGAGAAAATCGGCGAAGGGTTCGACGAAGAAATGAATCCTTTCAACATAAAGAACCTGGACGACGACTGGTCGTACATCGTGCACAAGGATGATGAGCCTGCGGCATTCGTAGCATGCAGCAGCAGCAAAGGCGAGCTGACGGTAGAGATGCTCGCTGCAGACAGGGATCACAGAGGCGGCGGTCCTGCGATGATGGCGCTCGTGACGCTGTTTGGAAACATCCTGGAAAATGACGATATCAAAAGAGTCGCGACGGCTGTTACAGGTGAAGACAGCGATGTCGTAAGACTTCTTGATGATAAATTTTACGAACTCATAACAGAAAAGAAGATCATTAAAGTATTCACTCTGGCGGAGTAGCATTTTTGCTCCCCGGCAGTGATAGAGGGGAGTTATATAAAATGCAGATACCTGAATTATTCGAAAAGAAAAAGCCTGTTTATTCATTTGAGATCTTTCCGCCGAAGAAGATCGGAAACCTTGATAACATCTACAATACCGTTGAGGATCTGGCGCATCTTGAGCCCGATTTCATCAGCGTGACTTTTGGTGCTGGTGGAAAGACGAAGGATACGCTTACCGGCGAGATCGCTTCGACGATAAGAGACAGATTCGGCATCGAGTCGATGGCCCACGTTACATGCATCAATTCTTCGAAGCAGCAGGTCGAGAGGATCATCGAGGACCTGAACGACCGCGGGATCGAAAACGTCATGGCCCTCAGAGGCGACATCAACGAAGAGACGGGCCCTGTTGGAGAATTCTCTCATGCCAACGAGCTCGCTATAGAGATCCAGAAGATAGACGACAATATCAATATTATGGGAGCGTGCTATCCGGAAGGACACTACGAACAGGAAAGCCTGGATGAGGATATAGAGAACCTCAAGTACAAGATCGGCGCCGGAGTCAGGGGCCTTGTGACGCAGCTGTTCTTCGACAACGCAAAGTTCTACGATTTCGTTGAGCGCGTCAGAGCTGCGGGGATCACAGTTCCCATCTCGGCAGGCATCATGCCGATAACGAACAAGAGGCAGATCGAGCGCACTGTCGCTCTTTCGGGTTCGAGCCTCCCGAAGAAATTCACGAATATGATAGCAAAATACGAAGATGATCCGGAAGGACTCTTCGATGCAGGCATAGATTACGCGGTATATCAGATAAGAGACCTGATCCAGCACGGAGTTGACGGTATCCATCTGTATACCATGAACAACGCGAAAGTCGCTGAGGGAGTAACGGCGAAGATAGCTGACCTGCTCCCGGAAAGAGGCTGATATGGAGCTGAAGCTTCCTGAAAGGATCGACAGAGAGAGATGGGCGAGGATGCTTACCGGCGGCCGGGGAGAAGCCGGCGAAAGGGAAACGCTCCTGATGGACGAGTGCGAAAAGATGCTTTTCGACGCGGCGCGTCCTAAGGGAACGTATGCGTTCTCGGACGATCTTTCGTTTGAGGGAAAGTCGATCAGGCGCCATCTCGAGGGATGCACGGCCGCTGTACTCATGGCGGCGACTCTCGGAAGGGCGGTCGACGACAGACTGATGCGCCTTGAGGTCAGAGATCTGGCTGCGGGCGTTGTCTACGATACGGGCGCCAGCCTTCTTGCGGAACAGGTATGCGACATCTTCGAAGAAGAGATCAGAGCCAGAGTCGAAGAAGAAGGAAGATATATGACGGGGCGCTTCAGTCCGGGCTACGGCGACATGCCGCTTACTCAGCAGAGAAAGCTGATGCAGGCGCTGGACGCCGAAAGGCGGATAGGGCTGACCCTAAGCGAAAGCGGACTTATGATACCGCTCAAATCGATAACGGCAGTATGTGGGACTTCCGACAGGCCTGTGACGGGAAGCCTCGCGACATGTGATGAATGCGCTCTTAGAAGCGAGTGTGAACTGAGAAAGGCAGGAAAAACTTGTGCTGATAAATGATGGAAAAGTACGTTTGCTCGACGGCGGTATGGGAACGATGCTCCAGCGCAGCGGAGCGGTCATCCCTGACGTCCCGGAGGTCCTCAACATCGAGGCCCCCGAGGTCGTTGAGAACGTGCACAGACAATATATCGAAGCGGGAAGCGACATCGTTTATACGAACACCTTCGGCGTCAACCGGTTCAAGACAGAAGGTTCGGGATATACGGTGGATGAGCTCGTCAAAGGGGCCGTAAGGTGCGCGAAGAACGCCTGCGGAGAAAGGGCGAAGGCCGCCCTCGACATAGGACCTCTCGGAAAGATGCTGGAGCCGGCGGGAACGCTCTCCTTCGAAGAAGCCTACGATGCTTTCGCTGAGATCGTGAAGAGCGGCGCGGCCGAGGGACCGGAGCTGATAGTTATCGAGACGATGACCGATCTTTATGAGATGAAGGCGGCCGTGCTTGCTGCTGTCGAAAACTCCGATCTTCCCGTTATCTGCTCGATGTCGTTCGAGAAGGACGGAAGGACGTTCACGGGGTGCAGCATCGAGGCTATGGCGGCCACTCTCGAAGGCCTGGGAGTAAGCGCAGTGGGAATCAACTGCTCGCTCGGCCCTGACGAGATACTGCCGCTTGCAAAGAGGCTGAGAGAAGCGACGGATCTTCCGACGTTCTTCAAACCGAACGCCGGTCTTCCTGACCCTGCAACGGGAGAATACAATATCTCGGCTGAAGAATTCACGGAGATAATGAAGAGCTACCTTGAACTGGAGCCCATGTTCATAGGCGGCTGCTGCGGAACGGATCCGGACTTCATCAGAGGTCTTAGAAGGATAGCGGATGAAGACGCGGCTCAGGGCGCCTGTGAGAAAAACAAAGAAGAAAGAACCAGGCCCGTCAGGATATGTTCGGCGACGAAGGTCGTCACATTCGACCACACCGTCGTCTGCGGCGAAAGGCTGAACCCGACCGGCAAAAAGCGCCTCAAGCAGGCCCTGCTCGACGGCGATATGAACTACGTCCTCAAGCAGGCCATACTGCAGGACGAAGAAGGCGCTGAGATGCTCGACATCAACGTCGGCGTTCCGGGTATAGACGAAGTAAGCGTCCTTCCCAAGGTCGTCAAAGCCGTTCAGACGGTGACGAACCTGCCGCTTCAGATAGACTCTTCGAACGCTGCAGCTGTAGAGGCGGCGCTCAGAGTATATAACGGAAAGGCCATAATCAACTCCGTCAACGGCGAAAAGGCGTCGATGGAGAAGATACTTCCTCTTGCGAAAAAGTACGGCGCATGCGTCATAGGACTGACTCTCGACGAGGACGGAATTCCGGAGTCGACTGAAAAGAGGATAGAGGTCGCGGAGAAGATACTGGACGAAGCTGAAAGGATCGGAGTCCCGAGGGAGGACGTCATAATCGACTGCCTCACGCTTACTGCTTCGGCCCAGCAGGAGGGCGTACGCCAGACTCTGAACGCGATCAGACAGGTCAAGGAGCGCTTCGGCAACAGGACGGCGCTCGGTGTTTCGAATATAAGTTTCGGTCTGCCTTCAAGACCGCTCGTCAACAAGACCTTCCTCGTGATGGCGCTCGAGTGCGGCCTCGACATGCCGATCATCGACCCGGGCAACGACGAGATGATGGCTGCCGTTGCGACTTTTGAGATGCTAGTCGCAAGGGATAAGAACGCTGTCAAATACATTGAAAAATACTCCGACTACGAAGTCGGAAGGACGTCTTCTGCTGCGGCTTCCGAAGCGAAGAGCGAAGGCGGACAGACCGCCGATGAGGGCAGCGTGTTCTACACGATAGAGAAGGGTCTCGAGGAAGAGACGGCTCTCGCTACGAGGGAGCTTCTGAAAGAGCACGATGAACTCGAGATAGTCAACGACTGGCTGATCCCGGCCCTCGACAAGATCGGCAAGGGATTCGAGACGGGAAAGATATTCCTGCCGCAGATGATCCAGGCTGCCACGGCGGCCCAGGCGGGATTCGAAGTGATCAAAGAATCGATGAACGCTTCAGGCGGCGAACAGATATCCCTCGGAAAGGTCATAATCGCCACTGTGAAGGGAGATGTCCATGACATCGGGAAAAACATCGTTAAAGTTATAATGGAGAACTACGGCTTCGATATGATCGATCTGGGCAAGGATGTACCGCCCGAAGATATCGTCAAAGCCATGATTGATAACGACGCTGACATCGTAGGGCTCTCCGCCCTGATGACGACGACTCTTCCGAGCATGGAGGAGACGATCCGTCAGGTCAAAGCAGTCAAACCGGAAGCAAAGATCCTCGCGGGCGGCGCGGTCCTGACCGAGGATTACGCGAAGACTATAGGCGCTGACTATTACTGCAAAGACGCGATGAAGGCAGTGGAAGCCGCCAAGGACGCAGTCGGTGCGGCTCAGTAAGCAGGTATCAGCAGGCGAAACAAACTGATATAACAGGTATATGCAAAAACCAAAAAAACGCCGAAAGGCGTTTTTTTGGTTGTGTATTGAGGATGAGATATTTATATGACTTGGCAATGTGCCAAGCACCTTAAAGTTAGATATCGAACCTTAAAAAAACCTTAAAAAACACTCCCGAGCAGGAGTGTTTTGTATTGAATTGTATTTGGATTTGCAGTAAAAATTATTCATCAAAAAAATTATTCTTCGGAGTGGGTCTCTATATCTATTCCGAGATCATTATCGATGACGGAACCGAAAACTATTGAATTCTTTCCGAACCTGCCGCGTATTTCATCGAGCGTTTTTCCGATGCTTTTTTCGCCGGAAGAGCTTTGGCCCGCGTCGAAAATGCTGATCTGTTCCGAATCGGATCCGTCCATAAGTTCGATCGCTGTTATGGTAAGCAGCCTGATGGGACGGCCGGGCTCCCAGGACTTTCTTATTATCTTCATTACGGCATCGGCCATGATCCTCGGATCGTCCGTCGATGATGAAAGAAGCGTCTGTCTTGAGATCGTTTTAAGATCAGTGTCTTTGATCTCGGCCTTGACGCCGCGGCACCTGAGGCCGTATCTTCTGAGCCTTGCGGAGACCCTGTCGGAAAGGGCGGTCACAGCCGTCTTTATATCTTCTTCGCCTATAAGGTCGCGCCTGAAGGTGATGCCGTGGCCGACAGATTTGATCTTGGAGCGTTCGCTGCTGGCCGCTACTGGTGACTCATCGAGACCGTTCGTATAGTCGTGCATCTGAGCGCCGTGCTTTCCGAACAGCGTGATGAGAAATTCCCTGTCGGCGCAGGCTATGTCGCCGACGGTTAGTATGCCGTACTTTCTGAGACGCTCCGCGGACTTTCTTCCGACCGTGAAAAAGTCGCCTGCCGGAAGAGGCCACAGTATATCGCGGAAATTATCCCTGGTGATCACCGTAGTCGCGTCGGGTTTCTTGTATTCGCTTCCCATCTTCGCGAAGATCTTGTTGAACGAGACGCCTGCGGAGAGGGTCAGCCCGAGCTCCTCCTTCACTGTGCTTCGTATCTGGTCTGCGATCTGTTTTCCATCGCCGAAGAGGCGGCGCGAAGCTGTGACGTCGAGCCAGGATTCATCGATCGAGAAGGGCTCGACCATGTCGGTGTATCTGTAGTAGATCTGATTGATCTTTTCTGAGTAAGCGGCGTATTTGCCGTGGTGCGGCCTGACGAGATGGAGGTCGGGGCATTTCGAGCGCGCCTGCCAGATCGTTTCGGCCGTCTTGACGCCGTAGCTTTTCGCGATTTCGTTCTTGGCCAGTATGATGCCGTGCCTGTGTTCGGGATCTCCCGACACCGCCATCGGCACGTCAGCAAGCTCCGGCCTTTCGAGAAGTTCGACCGAAGCGAAGAAACTGTTCATATCGCAATGTAGTATAGTTCTGTCTTTTCTCTGCGTCATATCAGCATTTTACCACATATCCATCACAAAACTACCACAAACTGATCCGCTTATTGTGGCATCATATCAGTACACGGCAGTACAAGATGCCGCGGATGAAAGGAATTATTGCAATGGTCCAGTTCAGTAAGAAAATCATCTCTCTTGTTATGGCGCTCGTATGCGCCGCAACAATGACGGTTTGCTTCGCCGGCACAGCGGAAACTGCTTCGGCGAAGGATATACAGACTCAGACATGGGATTATCTCATCAACGCGGGCTGCTCACCGGCAGCTGCAGCCGGCATCATGGGAAACATAGAGCAGGAAAGCTCGTTCAACCCCAGATGCGGCGGATCGCACAAGGGTCTCTTCCAGATCAGCAGATACCACATGAGAAAACTCAAAAAACTCGCGAAGAGAAACGGAACGAAGTGGTACGACGTAGAGACACAGCTCGAGTACGGCACAAAGCAGATGTCGGCTGAGATCAAGACCTACACGAGATACACATGGAACAGCTTCAGAAATCTCAAGAGCCCGGCAAAGGCCGCCAAGGTCTGGGAGAAGGGCGTTGAGAGAGCAGGATGCCCGATGATGGCAAACCGCATCAAATACGCAAAGAAGTACTACAAGAGGTTCAAGGACAGAGAGGTCCCCAAGGACAGCGGAGAGCAGGTATCGGGGATCAAGACAAAAAGACCGCTGATCAGGGAACTGTAGATCGCGGGAACAAATGATCAAAACGAACAGACTCTGACGGGTCTGTTCTTTGTTTTACTGGAGTTCGCGATGTGTTATAATTGAATTGATGGAAAAATATTCATGAGGCCGGTCCGAGCAGGGGGGTCCTGCGGGCGGCAGGTCCGGAAAGGAGAGTTGCATGGAATACAAGATCATAGGGGACGCTTTCCCGGCAGTAGTATGCAGAGTCGAGGAAGGCAAATCGCTTATCACAGAAAAAGGCGCCATGAGCTGGATGAGCCCTAACATGAAGATGGAAACACAGGCTACAGGCGGAGTCGGAAAAGCCCTTGGAAGGATGTTCTCGGGCGATTCGATGTTCCAGAACAAATATACTGCCGTAGGCGGAGAAGGCGAGATCGCGTTCGCTTCTTCGTTCCCGGGAAAGATCCTTGCTCTGGACATAACGCCTGAAAACAATCTCATAGTACAGAAATCGGCATTCCTTGCCAGTGAGGATTCGGTCGAACTCTCGGTGTTCTTCAGAAAGAAGCTCGGCGCGGGACTGTTCGGCGGAGAGGGATTCATAATGCAGAAACTCTCCGGACACGGCACGGCGTTCATAGAGATCGACGGTTCGATCGCTGAGTACGAGCTCGGCGCAGGCGAGAGCATGATCGTCGACACCGGATACATCGCCATGATGGATGCGACATGCTCCATGGACATCAAGAGCGTGCCGGGCATGAAGAATATGTTCCTCGGCGGAGAGGGCATCTTCAATACAGTGGTGACGGGACCGGGAAAAGTCTTCCTTCAGACGATGCCGATCAACGCTGTCGCTGGAGCGATCAACCCGTACATCATCACTTCGTAGAAATGCGGGCGGAGCCTGACAGCTTATGCGAAGCGTTTCACTGAAACAATGGATAATAATCGACTTGCTGGCGGCGTGCCTTCTGGCCGCCGTCTGGCTTCTTCTTTTCACGCCTGTAAGGGTCACGGTAGATTACTCGGGACTTGAAGGCCACAGGGTGCAGAAGACCCTGAC
>CAMNNG010000006.1 GCA_946545145.1 uncultured Bacillota bacterium | reverse complement strand
AAGTTATCATATAAAAAGGAGGATCAATGATGGAACGACATCTGTTGTCAGGAAATGAGGCCATCGCCCGCGGAGCTTACGAAGCAGGCGTACAGGTCTGCGCTGCTTACCCGGGAACTCCGAGCACGGAGATACTCGAGAACACAGCGCTCTACAAAGATGATATTTACAGCGAATGGGCGCCGAACGAAAAGGTCGCGACCGAAGTTGCTTACGGGGCGGCTATCGCGGGAGCGAGATCGCTCTGCGCTATGAAGATGGTCGGACTCAACGTTGCGGCTGACCCCTTCTTCACAGCTGCTTACATGGGAGTCAAGGGCGGCTACATCGTAGTCACGGCTGACGACCCGAGCATGCACTCGTCGCAGAACGAGCAGGACAACCGCTACTATGCAAGGGCCGCCAAGGTCGCCTGCATCGAGCCGTCGGACAGCCAGGAGTGCAAGGACTTCGTCAAGTACGCATGCGAGATCTCCGAGAAGTTCGACATGCCGGTCCTCTTCAGAACGACGACGAGGATCAGCCACTCCAAGAGCCTCGTCACATTCGGCGAGAGAGAAGAGCATGAGATCACGCCGTATGCCCGCGACATCAAAAAGTATGTATGCGCGCCGGCGAATGCTTATCAGAACCACCCGAAGGTCGAGCGCAACCTCGAAGAGCTCGAGAAATACGGATGCGACTGCCCGCTGAACAAGGTTGAGATGAACGGCAGCAAGATCGGCGTCATCTCGGCATCGGTCGCTTATCAGTACGCGAAGGAAGCCTTCCCGGAAGACACGTCCTTCCTCAAGCTCGGACTGACATGGCCGCTTCCGATGGATCTCATCCGCGACTTCGCTTCGAAGGTCGAAAAGCTTTACGTCATCGAAGAGCTCGAGCCCTTCATGGAAGACGCGATCAAGGCGGCAGGCATCGACTGCATCGGCAAGGATCTGACAGGCAAGATGTACGAGCTGAACCCGCAGCTGATCAGCGAGAGGGTCCTCGGGGTCGAGCCCGAAACAAAGGAAGTAAGCGTAAAGGCCGTCTCCAGACCGCCCGCACTCTGCCCGGGATGCCCGCACAGAGGCTTCTTCTATACACTTTCGAAAGACAAGAACAACGTCGTTACAGGCGACATCGGATGCTATACCCTCGGCATGGCTCCCCCGCTCAGCTGCATGGACACATGCGTTGACATGGGCGCGGGCTTCACTGTCGGCATGGGAATGAGCAAAGCCTTCGATATCGCAGGAGACGACTCCAAGCAGATATTCGGAGTCATGGGCGACTCCACATTCTTCCACAGCGGAATGACAGGCGCAGCCGAGATCATCTACAACAGAGGAAAAGTGATCCCGGTCATCCTCGACAACCGCATCACAGGCATGACGGGCCATCAGGAAAACCCGGGCTCGGGCTACACTCTCATGGGTGAAGAAGGCGTAAGGCTCATGCCCGAAAAGATCATGGAAGCTTACGGCTACAAACCGTTCATCGTTGACCCGCAGGATCTCGACGCGATGGCGAAGACGGTCGAAGAAGCAAAGGCCAGCGAAGAGCCGGCATGCATCATCACACGCCGTCCGTGCGTCCTCCTCAAACGCGCGCCGAAGCCGACACAGAAATGCGTCGTGAACACCGACAAGTGCAAGGGCTGCAGAAAGTGCCTCGGCGTCGGATGTCCGGCTGTAGGATTCGCTGACGGCAAGGCTCATATCGACCCGGCCCAGTGCATCGGCTGCACGGTATGCGCTCAGGTATGTCCGTTCGAAGCGATCGAAACACAGGAACTGTAGTGGAAGGAGGAGCTGAAAATGAGTAATGTAAAAAGTATTCTTATATCAGGTGTAGGCGGCCAGGGCGCCATCCTCATCAGCAGACTCCTGACGGGAGGTCTGATCAAGGCCGGCTACGATGTGAAACAGAGTGAAGTCCACGGAATGGCCCAGCGCGGCGGCAGCGTCACGACTCAGGTCAGATGGGGAGACAAAGTATATGGTCCGGTCTTTGGCAAAGGCCAGGCTGACATCATGATCGCGCTCGAGCAGATGGAAGCAGTCAGATACGCTGACTTCTTAAAACCGGACGGAGTAGCCGTCATCAACGACTACAAGCGTGACTCAATGACGACCGCCAGCGGTCTTGAGGAATATCCCGAAGGCTGCATCGAAGCTATGAAAGAGCAGTTCGAAACGATCGTCGTTGACGCCGATGGTATCGCCCGCGAACTCGGCAACGCAAGATGCATGAACGTCGTTCTCTTCGGAGCGATCTGCGACAAGCTCGGCGAAGACGGCATCGACTGGGAAGAGATCGTAAAAGAGACGGTCCCGCAGAAGGCCCTCGATCTGAACGTCAAGGCCTTCCACGCAGGAAGAGAAGCTGCTGCAAAGTAAGCAGATAGATTGCAAACAAAGGCCGGTCCAATAATGGACCGGCTCTTTTTTTGTTCATATCCCCTTCTGTTATGGTATAATCCCTATTGCACCGGTTTTCAGATTTGTCCTAAAAACCGCCAGTAATATGAATGGAGAAATGGAAAAATGCCTATTACGGAACTTTTGGAACGAAACGCGGAAAAGTGGCCGATGGATCCGGCGATCGTAGAGCTGAATCCTGCGATCGAAGATCCACGAAAGCTGTCGTGGAAGGAGTACTCGCTTATTCAGTCCACGGTAGGTCATCCCTACCGCCGCGAGATCGAATGGATCGTCTTCAACGAGAAGGCTAACAGAGTGGCGAACATGCTGATCCACCGCAAGGTGGTCAAAGGGCAGAAGGTCGGCATCCTGATGATGAACTGCCTTGAGTGGCTGCCCATATATTTCGGCATCCTGAAGACAGGCGCCGTCGCCGTGCCGCTGAACTTCAGGTACACGGCTGAGGAGATCGAATATTGTATCAACCTTTCTGATACGGAGGTCCTTTTCTTCGGTCCGGAGTTCATAGACAGACTGCAGAGCGTTGAAGAGACGCTGAACCAGCACCGCCTTCTCTTCTTCGTCGGAGAGCAGTGCCCGGACTACGCTGAGAACTACTACACTCTCGTTGCCGACTATCCGAGCACGAACCCGAACATCGAGATCAGCGAAGAAGACGACGCGGCCATATATTTCTCGTCAGGAACAACGGGATTCCCGAAGGCTATACTTCACAACCACCAGTCGCTGTCCCACGCGGCCGTTGTTGAACAGAAGCATCACGGACAGCAGAAGGACGACGTCTTCCTGTGCATCCCGCCCATGTATCACACCGGCGCGAAGATGCACTGGTTCGGCAGCCTTCTCTCGGGAAGCAAGGCCGTCATGCTGAAGGGGACCGATCCTGAATTCATCCTCGACGCGGTATCGAAGGAGCACTGCACGATAGTATGGCTCCTCGTTCCGTGGGCCCAGGATATACTCGGTGCGCTGGACAGAGGCGAGCTGAAACTCGAAGACTACGAACTTGACCAGTGGAGACTGATGCACATCGGCGCGCAGCCGGTACCGCAGAGCCTGGTCAAGCACTGGTTCGACTACTTCCCGAACCACCAGTACGATACGAACTACGGTCTTTCTGAATCGATCGGGCCGGGATGCGTACACCTTGGTGTTGAGAACCCGCACAAGGTCGGCGCGATCGGCGTTCCGGGATACGGCTGGGAAGCGAAGATCGTTGACGAAGACAGACACGAAGTCCCGCAGGGGCAGGTCGGCGAGCTCGCCGTCAAGGGCCCCGGCGTCATGACGTGTTACTATCACAACAAGAAAGCAACAGAAGAAACGCTGTCTGAGGACGGCTGGCTGTATACAGGAGATATGGCCCAGCTCGACGAAGACGGATTCATCTTCCTCGTAGACAGAAAGAAGGACGTCATCATATCCGGCGGAGAAAATATCTACCCGGTACAGGTCGAAGACTTCCTTCACAAGCACAGAGCAGTCAAAGACGTTGCGGTCATCGGACTTCCGGACAAACGTCTCGGAGAGATCGCATGCGCTATCGTCGAGCTGCAGCCCGGATACACATGCTCGGAATTCGAGCTCACTGAGTTCTGCCACGACCTTCCGAGATACAAGAGACCGAAAAAATACATATTCGCCGATGTCCCGAGAAACCCGACCGGCAAGATCGAAAAACCGAAACTTCGCGAGATCTACGGCGGCCTGAACATCGTCAAAGGCGAAAACGAAAGTTAAAACATACAAGACCGGGATTTCCATGTCCCGGTCTTCTTTAAGGAGAAACGATCAATGTCTGTAACAGATTTCATACCTGTCAGAATGGCAGATGGTACGCTCGAGCTGCTCGACCAGACTCTGCTCCCGCTCGAGGAGAAGTTCATTAAGATAGAGTCGATAGAAGCTCTTTATGATGCTATCAAAAGACTTCAGGTGCGGGGCGCGCCCGCTATTGGCGTAGCCGCAGGATACGGAGTGTATATCGCTGCAAAGAAGGCTTCTGAAAACGCGAGCCTCACTGAAGCCTTGGCTGCGATCAGACGCGACGGGGAATACCTCATATCTGCCCGGCCGACGGCGGTGAATCTCAAATGGGCC
This sequence comes from uncultured Bacillota bacterium, assembly GCA_946545145.1. Lineage (GTDB taxonomy): Bacteria > Bacillota > Clostridia > Peptostreptococcales > Anaerovoracaceae > UBA3738. Next base: position 14,884 of record CAMNNG010000006.1, on the reverse strand, counting down.
GTCGATAGAGTGATTGGCAAGGTCGATGCCGCAGTAAGCGGGCAGGAGGCGGCTTCGCCTGCTGATCTCCCCGCCATAGCCCTCGCCGAAGCCGAAGCCATCAGAAAAGAAGACTTTGACGCCTGCATGGGAATGGCTGAAAACGGACTGTCGCTTCTTGAGCCGGGCATGGGCCTGCTTACTCACTGCAACGCGGGAGTCCTCGCGACTGCGGGATACGGCACTGCACTGGCGCCGATCCACCTCGGACAGGAAAAAGGCTACGGCTTCAAAGTCTTTGCGGATGAAACCAGGCCGCTTCTTCAGGGAGCCCGCCTCACTTCATGGGAGCTCGCCAGAGGCGGAGTCGATGTGACGCTGATCTGCGACAACATGGCCTCCATCGTGATGAAGAGCGGCAAAGTGGACGCCGTCCTCGTCGGCTGCGACCGGATGGCCGCCAACGGCGACGGCGCGAACAAGATCGGAACGTCCGGCGTCGCCATCCTCGCGAAGGAGTACGGCATCCCCTTCTATATGTTCGTTCCTACCTCTACCATCGACCTTGACACAAAGAGCGGCAGCGATATAATCATTGAGGAGCGTGACAGCGATGAGATCGCGGCCATGTGGTATGAAGAGCGCATGGCTCCGGAAGGCATCAAAATGTACAATCCGGCCTTCGATGTCACGGACGCAAAGTATATCACCGCGATAGTTACTGAAAAGGGCATAGTCTATCCGCCGTTCGAAGACGGTCTGAAAGCCCTCTTTGAATAAATGGAACACACTGCAGCAGAAGGACCTACTTTACAGACTAAGTCAAAACGCAGACGCATCGTATGGATCGACATCATGCGCGGTTTTCTGATGTTCTGGGTCATCTTCGGCCACATCACAGAGGTGCCGGCGCAGTTCATCTACATATATTCGTTCCATATGCCTGCTTACTTTTTCCTGACAGGCATAACGTTCCGCTTTGACAAGTCAGAAAGCTTCGCGGAATTCGCAGTCAACAAATTCTTCGGGCTGATGATCCCGTATTTCATCCTGAGCGCCCTCGTCTCCCCGCTCCGTGAGTGGCTCGAGATCGTCGGCGAAGTGAACACCCAGAGTTTTACCGATCTGCTGCTCGGAACGCTTTTCTCGAACAGCGATACGGGATACAAGATGGCGTCCAATACGCTCTGGTTCATCCCGTGCCTCTTCATTTCTGTGATATTATTCGACATCATCATGAGAGTCTGCCGCAAAAGGGCCCTCCCGGTGACCATTCTTGCTCTGACCATGACCATGTCGGCCTGCCTTGCCGGCCTAGATCACGGCACCGGCGGCATCTGGCACTGGAAAGGCGGAGCGTTCTGCGTCCTCTTCGTGCTGGCGGGCTGGCTCATGTCGGACCATATCGAAAAGGTCGAGGATGCGCTCTTTGAACGCAAAAAAGCAGCATGCGTCATGCTGCTCGTCCTGATATGCGCGGGTTTCTTTGTAAGCAAGTACAACCGCTACGTCAGCATCATCCACAACGAGTACAAGTCCGTGATCCTTTTCTACATCTCGGCTTTTGCCACGACTATCGCTCTGGCCCTCATCCTCATGATGCTGTCACATTCTGAAAAGGCGCTCAAGGTACTTGCGCCTGCAGATATCATAGGAAAAAACACCCTGCCGTATATCGCTTTTCAGGTCCCCGTGATGAAACTGATGTGGTACTACATGCCTCAGACCTTCGGCACCAGAGCTATGCCATGGGACCTCATCCAGACGATCATCCTCTACTTCGCCCTCCTGCCTCTGGCATGCCTTGTTGACAAGGCGCTGCCCCGCAGGATGCCGGAGAGCCTGAAGCTCAGGCTCCGCCGGAGCGTTGTTCCTGACGGATCACAACGCCCGGAGACTCTCTGAAGCAAAGCTTACTCCTCAGCCGGCTCAAAGTCCATCCCATCCGTCTTCACGACGGTGCCGTCTTTTTTGTAGAACAGGGCTTCAAAGCCCTTTTTGCTTTCTATGAACCTTTTGCCTTCGGCTGAACCTTTGAGAAGACATATAGTGCTGTAGGCGTCGCACATCCCGGCGTCCTCAGAAGCGCACTTTATCGTGACTCCTTCTATATCGTTTTCTACCGGATAGCCGGTCTCCGGGTCGATGATATGGTGATAGATCTTCCCGTCCTTTTCGAACTTTCTTTCGTATATCCCCGAAGTTATCACCGCCTGGTCCTTCGCCGGCGTCGAACCAATGACGGTCTGCCTCTCTGCGTTCGGATCCTGGATGCCGACCTTCCAGTCAGAGCCATCCGGCTTTGTTCCCACCGCGACGACGTTGCCGCCGAGATTGATGATGGCGTGCTCCGCTCCGTTCTCTTCGAGATACTCCGCCAGTTTGTACGAGATGTATCCCTTCGCGATCCCGCCGAGGTCTATCTTCGCATCGCCGCCGAGGCTGACCGTATCCCCATCGATCTTTACGTTTTCGTATCCGACTGTGCTTACTGCCTCCCGGATATCTTTCTCAGCCGGCACCTTAGGGTCTTCGGCCTTGAAGTCCCACAGATCAGTGATCCGTCCTACCGTGATGTCGAAAGCCCCGTCCGATTCCTTTCCCGCCTCGAGGCCCAGAGAGATCACGTCCAGGGTCTCTTCGCTTACTTTGACGGGCTTTCCCCCGGCATTGTTGATGCGGTCCACATCGCTTCCTTCTATCGTCTTGCTCAGCTTGCTCTCATAGTCAGCGCACAGGTCGAATGCCCCGGCGATCAGTCCTGCCGCCTCGCTCTCATCCATGTCATAGACCGTGATCGTGCACTCCGTGTCCAGGTAAAATCCGCTGTCCGAAACCTTCCTCTCGGGGTTCGCACCGCAGCCTGTTTGTGTTATAATAAGCAACGCGAGTAAGCCTAGGCTAACTATACGTTTAAAAAAAAGACTCATAACTACTCCTATATGTTCAAAATACTTAGAAAAGCGGATATCATACTGATCGTTCTCCTCATCGTCTGCGGCCTTGCAGGCTCTGCTTTCCTTGTCATGACTCAGGCGGATATGGGCAGCGCCGCGAAGGTAACCGTTGACGGGAAGGAATACGGCACATATCCCCTCTCCGAAGACCGCACCGTCGATCTTGGGACAGGGAATATCGTATCAGTAAAAGACGGATCTGTCTATATGGAATCTGCGACCTGCACCGGTCAGGACTGCGTCCACGAGGGGAAGATCTCAAAACCGGGGCGGACGATCGTCTGTCTTCCTCACAAGGTCCTGATAGAGATAGAAGGAGGCGGCGATGGATTCGACACGATCTCAAAATAACGGCAAAGGCGCCATGACCCGCAGCCGCCGCATCGCGAATATCGCTCTTCTGACGAGCCTCGCCCTGATCTTCTCGTACGTCGAGGCGATCCTGCCGTTCAACATCGGCATCCCGGGCGTCAAGCTCGGCATCGCGAACATCGTCATCGTCATCGCGCTGTACCGGATAGACGCGAAGTCGGCACTTTCGATAAATCTGATCAGGATCTTCATATCGGGATTCCTGTTCTCGGGCGTCTTCGGCATCCTGTATTCACTGGCCGGGGGCCTGCTGTCACTGGGCGTCATGGCCGCGCTCAAAAAGACGGACCTGTTCTCCGTCATAGGCATCAGCGTCGCAGGCGGCGTCATGCACAACCTGGGCCAGCTGCTGACGGCGACCCTCATCATCGAGAACCTCGCGATGTTCGTCTATTTCCCGGTGCTGCTTTTCTCAGGCATCATCTGCGGGATCATCGTCGGCATCGTCTGCTACAAGGTGATGCAGCACCTCGATCACGTTTGATGCACTTCCCGCCCGCGTAAGACGGCGCCCGGATAATACAGTAGATACGACGGCAGGAGCCTCCCGGCTCCTGCCTTTTCGTTTGTCTTTATCGTGTCTTTACCTCGCCTGACTGACGTCTGGGCTGCTTCAGACCTTTATTTTACTCTTACTGTAACGTTGACCTTCTTCGTCATCGCCTTGTAGTTCGAATCACCCTTTGCTGTTACAGCAACAGTCATCCTGTAAGTGCCCTTCTTCGTGCCCTTCTTGACTTTGATGCTGCCGTTCTTAGCGTTCAGCTTCAGAGCCTTCTTCGCCTTCTTATTCTTGAATTTCACGACCTTGTACGAAACAACGCCCTTCTGGTTCTTTACAACGATGGCCTTCTTGACAGTCTGAGCTTTCTTCTTGAGCTTCTTCGCTTTGACCGTCTTCACTGCAGCCTTTGCCGCCATCTTCTGAGCAGCCTTATTGATCGTGAACGAAGCTGTCTTCGTGCCTTTATAGCTGCCCTTGCCTGTGATCGTTACCTTAGCCGTTCCTGCGTTCGTGTTGTTTGAGTAAGCAGCATCAAAGTCTGTTCCCTTTGCAAGGGTCTTGCCGTTCAGTTTGACCGTAGCCGCCGGAGTAAGCGCCTTGCCCGTGTATGTCACTGCCGGCACCGTTACCTGAGCTGCCGCGATATCTATCTGCTCTTCTTCCTGCGGATCTGCCGGCTGCGGATCTGCCGGTTCTTCCGCCTTGACCGGATATGTGAAAGTCAGAGCCGGATAGCCTGCTGCCGTTACCGTTATTTCAACATCCTCAGTTGCCTCAGCTGCAGCAGTCTTCGAAAGGTCGATGCTTCCATCTTCGTTGATGACCTTCACGCTGCCTCTTCCCGCTGCAGCGTAGTCTTTTCCTGCCACATTGACTTTGGAGATCTGAGCGACGTAGTCAGCCACTGTGATGTCTGTTCCCACAGCCTCGAGCATCTTCGTATCGCTGTTGAACGATACGGCTGCCTCTGCCGCTTCGTATACGAACGAGCCTGTGATCGCATCATATTTGGGGTGGCCCTCGGCGTCGATGTTACCGCATCCTATGACCACGTTGTGGCTGCCCGGTTTTACTGCGTCGAAGGAAAGTACTCCGTCCGCATATGATGCTTCGTGTTCATCTACTGTGAATACAGGCTGGAAGTCTGCCGGAAGTTCACTACTGTAAGCTACCTTGACGCTTGTCGCTGTCGCTTCTTCGAAAGTCGCCTTTACGTTCGATCTCGCTGCTACCCAGATATTATCTGCAACGAGCGGCTTGAAGCCTTCCGCATATACTGTGACTGTATACTTGCCCGACTTCAGCTGTCCGTTATCATAGAAGTCGTCGAATCTGTGGACTGTCGCCTTGTTGTCGGCAACGACAGTGCCGCTGTTGAGCGCTACCTCAACCTTGTTGTAGTGCGGGCCCGCTGTCGCCTTTTCTCCGTACCAGTCGATCCATGGTACTGCGCCGGCTGTTGTGTTTCCATCGGATACAGTGACAGCGTAAACCTTGTCGAGATAGTCGCTCCATGTATAGTCCATACCGTCATAGTCGAGAGCGATCAGAAACTCGTCCGTTCCGTATGTCTTGTTCGGCTGCTTGCCTTCGAAAGTGGCATGCGTACCGGACAGGAGTTTTACGTCCTTCGATTCATCGCCTGTGACGTTGACGCCCGTCAGAACGTATGCGTCGACTTCGCTTACGCTTCCGTCACGGCCCGTCTTCTGGAGCTTCTCTCCCGTCGCTTCCTTCTGTACCACGCTCGGGATATGGCCGACATGGGCGTTCGCGCCGATCTTCGTCGCGCTCGTTACCGTGTCGTAATATCCTTCGCCCTCCTGCGAGGTCGTGATTCCCATACCGCTGTAAAGGTCCTTCCATGTCTTGAACGAAGCGCCCGCTCCGTCATCAGCAAGCGCAGCTGCCGGGCTCATGCTCGCCAGCAGGCACACCGACATCGCTGTCGCAGCGGCCTTTTTCATTATCGATTTCTTCTGCATAAATGTTTCTACTCCTCTCATTAACTTCCATTTTGCTTTCATTTTGCAGTTAGTTATAGTTAACCAATATGCGCAATGCGGCGCGCCCGCCGGCACATATGGTACCTGCCTGGTTTTCCGGCATCATCACCCCTGCTCCTTATGCCGAGCCGGTCGGTTATTTTCCGGCTGAACTATTGTATTCTATAAGAGCGTCCTGGCCTGCAGAAATGATCGAAAGCGATGAACATGTAGCTCCCGACACAGTATCGATGCCCCTCATATCGGGCTTTCCTGCGAGCTGGCTTTTGATGCCTCTGATCGCAAGTCTTATGAACTGGTCGTTGTCACCTTCTGCACCCTGTCCCTGGACCGCATCTTTGATATCTATGACCTTGCCGCCCGCGATGACGAATGTCACCGACAGCTCGTAATCCTCGAAATCCTCATATTCATCACAGTAGACCATTGCCGTCTTCGTGATGCTCGTCTGCTCTTCTTTCTGTCCGGACAGATCTTCAGCCTTAGTTCCGTCTTTTCCGTCACTGTTCTGACCGCCCGGTTTCACGGCAGGCGCGCCGTCCGAGCCGCTGCCTTTCCCGTTTTTCTCTTCATTCTTCTTTACCGCTTTTGCAAGCGCATCGTTCACAGCCTCGATTATCCCGACCGAACTGTAAGTCGCGCCGGATACGGTATCGACATTCGTCCCCTGCTTCTTCAGGATCTGAGGGATCAGGCCCTTCTTCGCCTTCCCCAGGTATTCTTCGTCGTCACTGTTCTTTCCGACAGTGACAGACTGTATCTTTCCATCCTTTATCACGACGGTGACTTCGAGTTTTCCGCCAAAGCCTTCACCTGTGCCTTTGTATGTTCCGTCGGCCCAGGTCCCCGTTTTGACAGCCTCCGGCTTCTTTGCCGGCTGCTTTTTCTTTCCGTTCTGTCCTTTTCCGTTTTTGTTTCCCTGTTTGGCAGGTTCTTTAGCCGGTGCGGCCGAACCGCTCTGGGCCTTGGAAAGCGCGTTCCTGACGGCCATGATGATGCCGTTCGATGAGTAAGTAGCACCCGAAACAGCATCGACATTCGTCGACTGTTTTGCAAGTATCTTTGAAAGGACGCCTTTTGCCTTTCCCAGGAACGATGCATCTTCACCCGATGCCGAAACGATCTTTATCCCGGCGATCTTTCCACCTTTGATCGTCACTTTGACGGTGATCTGTCCGCCAAATCCGGTCCCGCTGCCCGTATACGTCCCGTCTTTGTATGTTCCGCTCTCATCGGCCGCGGCAAGAGCGCCTGCAGATCCTGCAGGCTCCTTCGTCTCTTTCTTCTTCTGCTGCTTCATCTCGAGTTTCGGGGCCGCGGCAGCCTTCGCTGTCTCAGCTATGGGCTGTCCTGCCGAAAAGTCGGGCTCTTCGTAAGCGACTATCGCATCGAGCACCAGCACCGCCACGAGCAGAGCCGGAAGAAGCATCCTTATATACCTTGCAAATTCCTTTTTTTTACTCATTCCTCTTCTATCTCCCGCTGCTCCCGCAGCGTATTTCTGTCATTGGTTTGATCATTGTTTTGGCTCCACTGCGTACAGTAAGCCATGGCTAACTGATATTCTACATTCCGCCGCACCTCTCTCCAAGACCTATTTGTCCCAAAAGAAAAAAGCCCGTCCAAACGGGCTATTTGATATTTCACAATTGTTCTTTTTTGCTTTGCGCTAGACGCCTGCAGCAACGGTCAGAAGACCCGCAAGGATCACCGCTTTGACGATATCCCACGCTATGCCTTTTCCGCCCTTCTTCATAGTCGCGCATCCGGCATTCTGTTTCGGGCATATCCTTGCACACTTTGAGCACCCAAAGCACTCACCCATGCTGAACTGGTATTTCGCCGTCTCTGCTGCCGCTGTATCTGCGGAAGCGGCTTTTGTACTGCCGCCGATATCCGAATACGGAAGATCCAACCTTGCCGGACATACATTTGCGCAGGCCCTGCACCCTTTGATGCATTCTTTCTGCTTCCTCTGTACCATCGAAAACGGCAGCACCGGCAGGATCGAGAACACCGCTCCGAACGGACAAAGGAATCTGCAAAAGGCCCTCTTCTCAGCAGCCATCCCTATAGAGCAGATCACGAACAGAACCAGTCCCACGATGCCGGCCGTGCCGCCCAGCTTGGGCTTCAGGGCTACCAGCTGAGAAAAGAACGTCCAGGGACTGCTTCCCGCGACCTGCGAAGAAAACCCGAGTATGCACAAAGCGCATACCAGGACCAGAATGCCGTATTTGACATATCTCAATTTCGAAGCCGCAGCATCCGGGATCATCTGCTTACTGCCCGGCCTGCCGGGGCCTCTCTTCTTCCAATGGAAAACGGCATAGAGCACATCTCCGTATGTGCCGAATGCGCATGCCCTGCTGCAGAAGAACCTGCCGAAAACCATAGTGAACGCGGCCAGCGCCAGAAGCATCGCTAGGAAGGTGCTCATCTCGACAGGCTCTCCCGAATGGATCCTCTCGCCCAGATACTTCACTCCCGCAAAGCCCGCGGACCACGCCGCAGGAAATGCAAAAAAGAACACCGCCTTTATCACTATGTCGCATATCTGCTCTGCGCCGGGAAACTTCCGTTTCTGCTTCTTCGTCGTGCGTACTGTATTTTCACTCATTGCCCGGCCGCCTTTCTGAGAGCCGCAGTGACCCCGTTGATGATCCCTGTCGAACTGTACGTGGCGCCGCTGACTGTGTCCACGTCGGGGCTCTGGCTCTCTATGATCTCAGGTATCACGCCCTTCGCCATATTCAGATACTGCGCGTCCTCACCGGACGCCGAAACGATGTCGATCTTTTCTATCGCTCCGCCCGAGACTGTCACTTTCATCTCTATGGCGCCGCCGTAGCCTTCGGCGCTTCCCGTATATTCTCCATCCCGGAATGCTGCAGCCCCAGATGCTTTTCGCTGCTCGGCCTGCTGCTGCTTTACCTTCTCGAGCGCCGCGGCCTCTTTGTCCTGCCTGTCCAGCGCTATCATCTGGTAAGCGAACACGAGGGCTGCTATCAGCAGTATGTTGACGCTCCGCACCAGAAAATATCTCCTTCTCATATCGTTCTCCTGCCTTCTCCTCTTCTGAATTCGCCCGGATTGATACCGATCACCTCACGGAACGCTTTCGTGAACTTCCCGGCGCTCTGGTATCCGAGGCGCCCCGCGATGTCGGCAATCTTCAGCTCTGTTCTTTCCAGAAGGACCGCCGCCGCATCCATCTTTTCCTTTCTGATCAGAGCAGCAGCAGGCTCACCGTAATACATCCTGAAGCTTTCTTTTATCTTCGTCTGTGACATACCGAAAATCCCGCCAAGACTCGCCATGCAGATCTTCTCCTCAAGGTGGCTGAGTATATATCCGCATACCGCCCTTGCCGTCTTCGCCTGATCGGGCGTGCATCCTCTGCAGGCAGGCAGCATCATCATCTCTGCTTCCGTCTTTCTGCTGAGGCAGGCGAGTATCTCAACAGTAAGCGATCTGATCATGATGCCGGAGCAGGCATCTTCGCCTTCAGCGCGGCTTCGAGCCTCTCTGATGCGTGCGATCTCCGTTCCCAGTTCGCCGAAGATCCTCCTCGACTTTTCGCTGTGAGGCACACGGACTTCGCCGAACCCCGTATCGTATTTAGACGATAGGATATCTATGATGCTTTTGATGTCCTCCCGCTTCTCTTCCGCGCAAAGATCGGCCGAGATATCGAACCCCGGCCGGCCGCTTATCTTTATGACTCTCCCGCCTTTAGTGATCCTTATGTCGTTTCTGGGCACCGGCTGCCCAGAAGATCTGCTGATCAGTATGCTCAGCGCAGATGAGATCTGCAGTTTGCCTGTCTGTATGTCTTCCTTCTGTCTGCCTTCCATAGCCAGCCTCGATTTCAGCCTTTCTCGATTAGTCATAACTAACTATGCAATATTACATATTTTCAATCCTTTTGTCAAGAAGAGTGACCGGCGGTCACTCTTCAAATGCTACTTCACCAGACTCTCTAATGTCTCGAACAGGGCTTCAGGCTCTACCGGCTTGCTCAGATGGGCGTTGAGTCCGGCCTGCATGCTCCTCTGCACGTCTTCGTCGAAGGCATTCGCAGTAAGCGCAATGACCGGGATCGTCTCCGCGTCATCATGGCCGGAAGAACGGATCATCTTCGTCGCCTCAAGGCCGTCCATAACAGGCATCCTCATATCCATGAGGATAGCGTCGTAGTAGCCGACCGGATTCTTCATGAACATATCGACTGCTTCCTGTCCGTTGACCGCAAGTTCTACTTCGATCTCGCGGGAGTTCAGGATCATCATCACGATATCGGCATTGATCTCGACGTCTTCAGCCAGCAGCACGCGGCAGCCCTCGAGGTCCGCCTTGCTGGCGAGAAGGATCCTGTTCTTTCTGACGAATGCTTCTTTGAATTCGTCCATGACGGTTCCCGCGAACAGCGGCTTTGGAACGAAGCTGTCCACTCCGGCCTCTCTGGCCTCATCCGCTATTTCGTCCCAGTTGTATGATGTGAGTATTATTATCGGAGTTTCGTGACCTACCATCTCCCTTATCCGCCTCGTGGTCTCGACGCCGTCCATATCCGGCATCTTCCAGTCGACGAGGACAAGATCGTAATTGTCCATCCTTGCGTGGCGCACGCTTACCATATCCAGAGCTTCACTGCCCGACTCAGCCGTATCGCAGCTGACTCCGACCTGGCCGAGGACGATCGTCGCGTGCTCGCATGCAACAGGGTCATCATCGATGACAAGAACGCTCATCTCGTGCGGGGCTATTTCGGCTCCGTCCGCGCTTCTCAGACTCTCCTTCGCCTTGTCGAGCGTGATCGTGACAGTGAAGGTCGATCCCTTGCCCTTTTCGCTTTCGACATCGATCGTGCCGTTCATCAGCTCTACGATGTTCTTCGTGATCGGCATGCCAAGGCCCGTGCTGCCCAGGCTGTTGGCGGATGACGCATTCTCCTGCGAGAACGCATCGAACAGGTACGGTATGTAATCCTTGTCCATTCCGATGCCCGTGTCTTTGATCGTGAACCTGAGGGTCGACTTGCTGTCGAGCTCGGCGATCTCCTCGATCCTGAACAGGACGCTGCCTCCTTCAGGAGTGAATTTTACCGCGTTTCCAAGGATGTTGATCATCACCTGGCGCAGCTTCATGTCATCTCCGATATAGCAGTCGGCGATGTCTTTGCTTACTCTGCACTCATAGTGGAGCCCCTTGTCGCGGCACTGGCCGCTGATCATCGTGTTGACCTGCTCGAGAGCCTTCGGGAACGAGAATTCTTCGTTCTTTATTACCATCCTTCCGGACTCGATCCTCGACATATCGAGGATGTCATTGATGATGTTCAGAAGATGCTTGGCCGATGTGTCTATCTTGCCGAGATACTCCTTCGTTTTTTCAGTTGTTTCGGCGTCGTTCATCGCTATGTTGTTGAGACCGATGATGGCGTTCATCGGCGTTCTGATCTCGTGCGACATGTTCGAAAGGAAGGCCGTCTTCGCCTTGTTCGCCTGCTCGGCGGCGGCGAGAGCGTCATTGAGAGCAGCGCTCTGCTCAAGCGCTTTTCTCGTCTCGGCATCGACATCGGTGAAGCACGCTCCGACTGCATGGACGATGTGATCGTCTCTGTCCTCGGGATGGCGGACTCCGGCGAACTTGACCATCTCGTACGACTTTCTTCCGCCTCTGTCGACCATGTATCTGTATGATATGATTCTCTGATCCTTCAGTCCCTCCCTGATCGCGTCAGGCTGGATGAACTTCATGAATTCTTCTCTGTATTCATCCGTGATATATCTGTCGGCGTACGACGTTACCGCCTCCATGTACGGGAAGCGGTCTCCTACACTGAAGCCGTCATTGATGCCGGAATGCGACTGATAGCACACGCCCTGGTTCTTGTCGAGCTCGAGATAGTAGACGCTCCAGTAGTCGGACGAGAGCGCTGTGATCAGCTGCGTCTGCTGCTCCCTGCTCTTCTCCTGCTCGACGAGCTGCTCGTGCAGTTTCAGTTTTTCGTCGAGTTCCTGCTGCTTGACCCTCGCTTCCGCCTCGGCGGCCTTGGCCTTGCTCATCTCCGTGACATCGACGCACATGCCAAGCGTACACAGCCTTCCCGTGGAATCTGTGAACTTGAGCTTTGTCGTCTGCAGGTATCTCATGTTTCCGGCGGCGTCCGGCACGTCTTCGAAGAAGATGTACGGCTCGTCCATAGCAATGGCCTTCTGGTCGTCCTCGACGAAGTGGTCCGCCGTTTCCTTGTCGAATATCTCATGGTCTGTCAGCCCTATGACCCCGTCCGGATCAGCCTTGTGAGCGTACTCCGCAAAGGCCTGATTGCAGGCGAGGTACTTTCCGGTCTGGGCGTCCTTCGAGAAGCTCATCGCCGGCATGTTCGAAAGAAGCGAAGCGACCGATCCCATCAAATCGGCAAGTTTCGCCGCTGACTGCACCTCCTCCATCAGCTTGTTCTTTTCCTGCTCCGTCTTTTTCGCTTCCACAAGCGCTTCCTGGACGGCCATGCTCTCCCTGACGTCCTCGTCCACATCCTTGAATCCGCAGACCACGCCCATACTCCCGTTCGGCATGTCGATCTTCGCGAACTCGATGCGGAAGTACCTGCTCGGCCCGTCATCCATCAGTCTTAGATAGTTGATGTTGAACTGCGGCTTTTCGTTGAGCCTGCTGACTATGCTGCTCATCGAAAGTTCTTTCTGCAGGCGCTCTCTGTCGACCGGGTCGACCGTAGTGTCGATGTAGAACTCTTTCGCCTGAGAGTATTTCATCTTAGTAAGCGCATCCCTAATGGGAGCGGCGTGCGTCGTCTCTCCGGCTATATCGCCTCTGTAAAGCGAGAACGATTCCGTTTCCACATCGTTGATAAGCCACATGGTATGGTACGATCTTCCGAGCGCCTCGATCACGGCGTTCCTCGCTGCGATGTCCTCTTCCATCCGCTCCCTTTTTTCGGTTATGTCCGAGAGGAAAACGTAGTAGACGGGGCCGTAAGCGTCCGTTTCGGTGTAGTTGCCGAAGTCATCGACCCAGCGCACGCTTCCGTCCTTTCTGATTATGCGGTACTCGACATGGTCATTTTTCTCCACGCCCGCGGCTGCTATCTGCTGCACGATAGACGCAGACACCTGCGCATAATCTTCCGGGTGCACCATTCCTTTGAACGTGTTTCCGGTAAGCTCCCTGAACTCCTCCGGATCCCCGCAGCCGAACATAGCGATCACAGCGTTGTTCACGTACAGGATCTCTTCCGGCTCCTCGGCTTTGTATATGAAAAAGCCTCCCGGCATGTGATTCCCTATTTCTTCAATAACCGGAAGGGTATTGTCGTTCAGCTCAAAAAGTTTACCAAACATAATTTCGCTCCTTACATCACGCAGCGCGGGCCGCGCTTCTCAATTGTTTCCATATCGTCATTCTAAACGATTATCACAAACTTTACAATGTTCGTAAAATATCTAGTTTTGCTGTACACCGGCGGATACGCTGATATAATATAAATCTGCCCCGCCGGCATTGCGGCGGACAGTTATGCATCGACAAAAAGTAACTGAAGATGGGAGAAAAAATGGACAGATTATTCAGGCTCAAAGAGAACAACACTACGGTCAGAACAGAGATCGCAGCAGGTATCACGACATTCATGACGATGGCATATATCCTCGCCGTCAACCCGAACATTCTGCATGACGCAGGGATGGACGCGAACGCAGTCCTTCTGGCAACGGCGCTGGCATCGGTCATAGGCTGCTTCCTGATGGGATTCAGGGCGAACCTCCCGTTCGCTCTCTCGGCAGGCATGGGGCTCAATGCCTATCTCGCCTACACGGTAGTCGGAGGTATGGGCATCTCCTGGCATGTAGCGCTTCTCGCGGTATTCTGCGAAGGACTGATCTTCATTCTGCTTTCGCTTACTAACGTGCGCGAAGCGATATTCAACGCGATACCGCTTCCTTTAAAGCGCGGCGTCTCTGTCGGCATCGGACTTTTCATCGCGTTCATCGGACTTCAGAACGCGGGGCTTGCCGTCGACTCCTCGACGCTCGTCACGATAACGAACTTCACCGAAGATTTCCATACGCACGGCATCTGCGCCCTGCTGGCAGTCATCGGACTTTTCATCACAGCTATCCTTTACATCAGGAACGTGAAGGGCTCGATCCTTCTGGGGATACTCGCGACATGGGTCCTCGGCATCGCCTGCCAGGTATGCGGCCTCTATGTGCCCGATCCGGCAAGCGGCTTTTTCAGCGTCGTGCCGACGGCCTTCATCAGCTTCGACTTTTCCGACCTGGGAAAGACCTTCGGAGCGTGCTTCCACACCAGCTTTCATGATGTCGGCATCTTCAACTTCATCGCTGTGATATTCGCCTTCCTCTTCGTCGATATGTTCGACACCATAGGCACGCTGATCGGAGTCAGCTCGAAGGCGGGCATGCTCGATGAAGAAGGACGCCTTCCCGCGATCAGGCCGGCCCTGCTCTCGGACGCTGTCGCCACTTCACTCGGCGCTGTTCTGGGCACATCCACGACGACGACTTTCGTGGAATCTTCCGCAGGCGTCGCTGTCGGCGGACGCACGGGTCTGACAGCTATCACTACAGGTGTGCTGTTCCTGCTCTCGACGCTGTTCTCACCGCTCTTCACGACGATCCCTTCGTTCGCTACGGCTCCGGCCCTCATCATGGTCGGCTTCCTCATGTTCGAAGGCATCAAAGAGCTGACCTTCGGCCCGGGAGAGATGACGGACAGTGTGCCGGCATACCTCTGCATCATCGCCATGCCGCTGTTCTACAGCATCTCCGAAGGCATCTCGATCGGCTGCATATCGTACGTAGTCATCAATCTGCTCTGCGGAAAGCGCGAAAAGATCACGCCGCTCATGTACATCCTGGCTGCGCTCTTCGTCTGCAAATACATTTTCCTGTAAGCGAAAATCCAGTAAGCAAAAGCCGCCTGTGCCTGAAAACACAGACGGCTCTTTTTCTGCCATCTTTCTTGCCGTTTCTCTCCCCTGACGGATCATTCCTTTCCGTACTCCTTCGGATCGTATA